>JAYWGE010000095.1:0-2299 GCA_043778455.1 bacterium | reverse complement strand
GTCCACACAGGCGAAAGTATTGTTATTGCTCCGTCCCAAACCTTGTCAGACCAAGATCACCAAACTATGCGAAACAGCTCACTCAAAATCGTAGAAGCCCTCAACATTTGCGGTGGCTGTAATGTGCAATTTGCCTTCAATCGGGATACAGTTCAGTATTATGTTATTGAGGTCAATCCTCGTCTTAGCCGATCTTCAGCGTTGGCAAGTAAGGCCACAGGTTATCCAATTGCCAAAGTGGCCGCCAAAATTGCTCTTGGAATGACTTTGCCTGAAATTGCCAATGGTATCACGGGTAAAACTGCTTTTTTTGAACCTGCCCTAGATTATGTGGTGATCAAAATCCCGCGATGGCCCGATGATAAGTTTCCTGAGATGGACAAAAGTCTTGGGGTAAGTATGAAGTCTACAGGCGAGATTATGGCTATTGGTCGGGATTTTGAAGAGGCGATGTACAAGGCAATTATGAGTTTGGATACCAAAAAAAGTCCACTAGATGTCAGTGAGTTGGTGTAAAATTAAATCAATTAAATTTACTTAGTTATGTTCATCAAAAATTTTCTCACTTGGTTTAATCTCAAACCAGACTTGGAGTCCAAAATTCCCCAAATTCTTGTCAAGGAGCGAGATATAATCTGGTGTCATCTTGGTTAAAATCTTGGCTGTGAAGAAAGTGGTAAGGGTGATTTATTCCTTAGACCTGTGCTGGTGATTCGCAAATTTAATGCTGATTTATTTTTGGTTGTACCCCTAACGACCAAGATCAAAGACAATCAATACTACATAAAATATACAATTAAAAACAAGGAATATTGTGTTATAATAAGTCAAATTACAACTGTGGATCGAAAACGATTTAGAAATAAAGTCTATCAAATAGATATGGATGATTATAACCGTATTGTTGCCAAAATTAAAGATTTGTTTATTTTAAAGTAAAGATTATCACCCCTATTGCTAGAGGATCGGTGGCTAATGCCAATTTCAATATTAATTATACCAAAAGTTTATTTTCTTGTCAAGAACATTTTTTAAATAATCCTAAACCAAACCTTATGCCCAACTCAACTCCAAACCAAAACCAAACCAAGCTCAACGCTATCAAAACCAATATCTCACACGGTAACACCCAAAGACTCAAGTACATTTTTGCAGGACTAGAAATGGGAATAACCGCTGACCAAATCACAGAATTATCTGGTATCCACCCGTGGTTTACTCATAAACTGGCTTCTTTTTGGACAAAATATCAGGCAGGAGAATTTGCATATTTTGATAATCCAAATGGTGTCAATTACAAAATGGTAGACACTTGTGCTGGTGAATTTGTCGCCAAAACTCCGTTTTTTTATAGTACAAAGAAAATAGATATAACTAAATCCACCCCGCCAACTATCGTTGCCACCCCTTTGAGCGATGACGCCATCAGGAAACCTGATTCACACCAGCCATTTCAAAAGGGGAATTTAGAGACTACAACAAACTATGATAACGAAGCCAACGATGGTCTGTACAACACAGGCGAAACTAATTTTGATTATCTGATTGACAAAGCCAAAAAAGACGGTCGGGAACTGGTGGTGGATGCTGTGGTATTTAATCAATACAACAAAATTTTTGTTCAAAAAAGGCGGTCAGATCGTAAGTTTTTACCCAATTGTTGGGGTGTTGTGGGTGGACATTTTTTTAAGGCCTTGAGACACAGTAACCTTAATGAATTGGATCAAACTATTTTTGCAGGACTGGACACAATTATTCACAAAGAAACAGGCTGGAATCTTGGCAAAATCCGATCGGTACTAGAAATCCGAGACTGGGAATACAAAGGTATCCGAAAACGAACTGTGGTTTTTGATGTGGTGGCTACTGGTAATCTGGACACTCCAACTCTTCAGCTTGACAAAGTCAAGGGTTTTATGTGGGTAGACGAAGAAGATCTTGAGATTTTTTATGTCAACAAAAGCTATGAAGAAGAGCTAGTCTACAAAGTCTGCAAAAAAGCCTTGGATATGCACAATAACCCCAAAAAAGTAATAATTCTTGGATCAGGTCCAATCCGAATCGGACAAGGGGTAGAGTTTGATTATCTCACCGTCCACGCCGTCAGAGCCCTCCAAAAAAAGGGTATCAAAGCCATTATTATTAACAACAATCCCGAGACAGTTTCTACCGATTATAGTACCTCCGATCGGCTGTATTTTGAGCCACTTACTGCCAGTAGCGTCGCCAACATTGTCCACAATGAAAAAGAAGGTCTTTTGGGGGTTATTGCCCAATTTGGAGGACAAACCGCCGTCAA
>JAYWGE010000094.1:0-2299 GCA_043778455.1 bacterium | reverse complement strand
GAAGAAATAGAACGGCTCCGTAACGCCACCACCCAAAGCCTATTGACTCGCAAAGATGTGCTGATCGTGGCTTCTGTGTCTTGTATTTATGGACTTGGTAACCCTGAGGATTTTGAGGCACTCAAGATAGAGCTAGTGGTGGGCGACAAATACAAAATGGACAAAATCAGTCGCCGTCTCATAGATTTGCAATTTACCCGAACCAATCTGGATCTCAAACGGGGTGCGTTTCGGCTACGCGGCGATGAGTTAGAAATTTATCCTGCCAATGAAGACAATGTTGGCTACCGAATTAGTTTTTGGGGCGACGAAATAGAAAGTATCCACTCATTTCACATTATTAGCAACGACACTCTTGAAACTCTTGAAGAATATACTATTTTTCCTGCCAAACAATATGTAACCACCAAAGAAAAAATAGACTCTGGTGTAGAACTAATAGAACGAGATATGGATGCACAAGTAGATAATTTTAGATCTCAAGGCAAATTACTCCAAGCCCAGCGAATCAAAGACCGCACCGAAAATGATGTTGAAATGCTCAAGTCTATGGGTTTTTGTAGCGGTATAGAAAATTATTCTAGCTATTTTGATGGACGAAATAACGGCGAAGCTCCCAATACTCTTTTGGACTATTTTCCCGATGATAGTTTGTGTTTTGTGGACGAAAGTCATATTACCCTAAGCCAAATTGGGGCGATGTATTTTGGAGATAGATCTCGCAAAGAAACCCTGGTGGAATATGGTTTTAGGCTACCGAGCGCAATGAATAACCGACCCCTACGAAAACCAGAATTTTTTGATAGAATCGGACAAGTGGTTTATGTCTCAGCTACACCCAGTGATTGGGAAATGGGAATGGGGGATTTTGAAGATGAAAAGAGTTAGTTTGTATACCAATGCGACTTCCAACTTGCATTAATTACTTTTCATTAAGTAGTAAATCCTTACTTTCAAAGCAATTTTGTATGCAAGTCTGTGAAAGTTGATATGGATTCGGGTATAATCCCTCCTATTTAGAATGTGGCAACAAAGTTGACGGGGGTACTTGGTAATTCAAATACACCAAAAATATCACAATTTAAAAGATTGTAAACAGAATCTATAAGAGGCAAAATATAAGACTAAACCCCCCAAATTAAGGGGGATATTTTTTTGTTTAGAAATTTAATTTATTTTAAGAATTATTTTTTGACTTCAGCCATAACAAGTTTTTGAATTTTTGTCCTGTCAAATAAAACAATATCATTCTTTGGTTTTACAGCTACTCCAGTATTTGGATCATAAAGATTTTTATTAAAGAAGTCTTGCATAGCCTTTATATTTGTCCATTTTGCTGTTTTTGGATCAAAGTTTCCACCTGTAGCTTTTTCTAAGTAACTATAAAGGTTGTCAATTTGAGGTTTATCCAAACCTGTTGCAGTCAAAGATTTTTCATCAAATTTTATAAATGTACCCATTTTTCCATCATCTTTGAGATAAGTTTCTGTTGGTAATTTAAATGTCTTATGTCCTTCTGGGATTTCATAGCCACTTTTTAACTGATCCAATGCTTCTTTTAATGTAGTTGTAGGTTTAGATACTTCAAGTGTGGCGATATTTTCTGCGGGTAATTTAATTTTTAATTCTTTTTCTAGTAATTGTCTAGCTTCAGGAGAGACTTGACCGTCTATAATCTTACCATTTTTGCCAATAACTAGTTCATAGGCTTTGCCATCTTTACCAAGGGTTGTAATAGCTGTCTCATCACCGTTGATTGATCTAACCCCAACTGTAGGAGGAAGTTTGATTTCTTTATCACCTATTTTTAGGGTATGATCCATTTTTTTGATAGAATCAAGCGTTACGGGAACGACCTCTGTTGCTTTTATACCAGTGGTTTTAATGTTTAATTCTTTCAGATCTTCCAACATTTTAGGTGGAATGGTAGTAGCTCCTTCTACTTCTATGATCTTACCATCTTTGCCCAATTCCCAGTGCATATCTAACTTAGGTTTGACAACTAAACCATCTTTTCCATACAAAATAGCGTCAGTTGAATTTTTGCCAATTATCAGTCTTGAACCTGCATATTTTGAATCTCCCACAATTTCAGTTGATCTCAAGTTTGTACCAATTCTTACTTCGGTTGTTGCTCCAATTTTGATTTCACCTGAAGTAGTTATTGGAGTTTTTAATTTTTTCAACCCTTCAGATGGAGTAGTTTCACCTGTAGCGATATTTTCTGGTTTTAGTTCACCAAAACTTTTTTCCAAGGCTTTTGCAACTTCAGATGTTGTTTTTCCACTTATAATATTAC
>JAYWGE010000093.1:0-6428 GCA_043778455.1 bacterium | reverse complement strand
AGCCTATATTAAAGGCTTCTATTGGAGTAATAGTTTTGTTTGGGTTTTGTTTCGAAAGATTTTTTTGGTAGTACAAATCGGCAATTGCCATTAGCATAGAGCCAATAATTAGGAAAAATCCCATCCACATTGGACTTCGCATTTCTTCCAAGTACGGTCTCATTATCAAACCAACAACAGAAGTGGGAAAAGTTGCAAGTATGATTTGGGCTATTGTAATGTCAGTTTCAAAAGTATTTTTGGGTGTATTTGAATTGTTTTCTGTATTGTTTTCTGTATTATTTTCTGTTTTGGTGTGTGTTTTGCTAACCCAGTTTTTGATATTAACAACAAATTCTTGTCTTGCTTGCTTGTTTATGATTA
This sequence comes from bacterium, assembly GCA_043778455.1. Lineage (GTDB taxonomy): Bacteria > Patescibacteriota > JACMRA01 > JACMRA01 > JACMRA01 > JAYTWQ01. Next base: position 6,065 of record JAYWGE010000093.1, on the reverse strand, counting down.
TCTTTTTGACCCTAACAAAATAGGTAGATATATCCTTCCAAAAAAATTGTATAATGGCAATTAGTGCTCCAAATTGAAAAATATTACTTATGTCCAAGCCGATATCTTTACCTCCAAGTAAAAGTTGCCCAACCAAACCGTTGTGTGCTGTGCTGGATATTGGTAAAAATTCTGTAAAACCTTCGGTAGCTCCAACGATGACGGCTACCAAAATTTCGTAAAGTTGATTCATATAGTGTATTTATTATTATTTTAGTTAAGATTGATACTCTCCTTTGCTTTGCGAGTACTCTCTAAATAGGGAGATATTTTAAATTTATTTTTTGGAAATATTTGTGGTAATAGCCGTGTCAATTTTTTGTCTTTGTTCTGTGATTATTGGGCTATATGTGTACTGTGGAAGATTAAAAATATGAGCTGTCCCAAAGGCATTACCGTCATTTTTATCCCAGTTACCCACCCTAATCGCTTCTTGTCCAAACATTGCGTAGTTAATTATGGTGCCAATTGCCCGTGAGTCTTTGCTGTTGGTTCGGTTATCACCCATTACAAAATAATGATTTGGGGTAATTTTGGTTTTTGGGTAATAGTAATACTGATAATTTTGATCCATTTTTTGCTTGGTGCTTTCTGGTATATAATCTTCTTTGAGAACTGTGCCTTGTGGATAGTCAGAGTTGTAAATAATCACATTGCGACCGACAATTTCTATTTCTTCATTGGGCAAACCTATGACCCGTTTTAGGTAAAAAACAGCATTGCAATCAGTAGAGCTATTTGGATTTTTGCAGTCAAACTTGGCCATATACGCCTCAAAAGGATTCATTTGGGTGGCAATTTTGTTGGCAAATAGCTCGTTAGCATAAACAGCGCTGACTTGACCCCTTTGAAAATTCTTGTCAATCAAATTCATCACCAGTAGATCTTTATCGTTATAGTTAGGGTACATAGATAGACCGTCTACATTTACTTGTTGGTACACAAAAACCTTTAGAATCAAAAGAGAACACAATACAACTAAGACAATATTGCTTAGTATATCAAGGTATTTACGGCAATTAAATTTTTGGTTTGGTTTGTTGATTTCTGTTGTAGTGTTCATTTAAAGATTGGGTTAAAGATTAGTTTTTTAGTTTGAGTTTAATTTTAAGGCTTCTACTTTAATTATAAAACATATTTAGTATTTTTGGCAAGTTTTTACATCAGCACCGCTTCTAAGTGGCATTGGTATATTATAATTTTAAAACCTCACCCAACCTCTCTTATGGGAGAGGAATATAACCCCGCTTCATAGCAACAATTATTACTAAAGGGTAAAAACTACCACCGTCAACTTTGTTGCCACCTCCTAAATAGGAGGAATTACAAACCCACCTTTCGCAGGAAACCAAAACATTTACTTCAAACCTTTTACCAAAAGTTGAAACACAGGTCGTAGCGGAGGTGTCTATCGTTCCATATAGCTAACCCCAGTCTTAAAATATACAATACAAATATTTATGAATTTTGTGAATAATGTCATCTTGAGCAAAGCGAAAGATCTCCTCAAGTAATAATAATTAGATTTGATAACTATATAGTTGGGGGGTAGCTATAATAAAATAAAACTACAATCAAAACCACTATTGACGATAACCAAAAAAAGAGCTATAATCACCATATAATCAATATCATTATGAATATTACACCTTATTCAAAACTTTTCCAAATATATCTTAAAACTGTTTGTTTTGTGGCTACTCTAAGTTGTCTTATTTTTGGTTTTCAGTGTGTATCAACAACATTTTTGTCTTCGTTTTCTGTTTTGGCAAATAAACCAACTGATAATTTAACCAATTTAAAAAGTGTTGTCAACAAAGATATTGGGCTATTTTTGAGTGATGATCTTGATACTAATGTAGGTTTTGACATAGACTTTGAAGAGCCAAAAACCGAGGTTAAATCACAAACTAAAACCACAATTTCCAAAACTCCTAATTCTAGTATCAGTATACCCAAAATTGACCTAAAACAAGTGGTAGTTGCTTACTCTAAACTAGAAACTATGGATGATTTGTACACCAAAATGGACAATTACCCTGTATTAGAAACCCAGTATGCCAGTGATTTTTGTGGTAAAACTGCTTACTTAATGGGACATAGTGAACCGTATTATAAAGGTCAAAAAGGTAGTGCTACACATATTTTTGCCAGATTACAAGAGTTAAAAATAGGAGACAAAATCTTTACAATCAACTCTACAGGTGGGCAATGTGTTTATGAGGTTAATAGTTGGGATACCGTAACGACCAACGGCGACGATGAAATAACCGAAGTTGACTTTAACAAACTGTTTAATCCTGTTTATACTTCCAGTATGCTGACAATTCAAACCTGTAAAAAAGGATCTAGTACAGTCAGGTTAATTCTTAGAGCTACTCAAATCAACCTATAGATTACCCAAAAAATACACACTACTGGCATACCAAGCAGGATAAATTGTGTCTCCCAAATGTACAAAATCTAGTCCAAGGCTTTGGAAATATTGAATTTCAACACTTGTCCAGCCACCTTCACAGCCTATCAAGACTGATTTTTTAGTTGTATTTTGTGTGCAGTTTTCCAAGGTTACTGTTGCCATATCTTGACATTCCAAAACTAGAGGTTTGTGGTCTTGCAATAATGGTTCTAGTTCTTGCTTTGTATTGAGGATTTGGATTTTGGGACAGAAAACACTTTGACTTTGTTCACAGCTTCGGATCAAAATTTTGTTCACTCTGTCCATTTGGATACTACATTTGATGGATCGGTCTGCAAAAAATAAATAGACAATATCTACACCCAAAAGTGGCAAAATCTCCACCAGCTTTTCCAAATAAGTCTTATCGGGAATAGCTTGAAATAGTATTTTTTGGTTTGGTGTTTTACTCAAAGATTTTGAGATTTTCTCGGTTTTGAGGATTTTGTAGCTGATGTTTTTTTGTTTTTTATCTACGGTTTTGATTGTTATTTTGGCAAGATTACCTTGCAAGTCAGTGGCACACAAAACATCGCCTACTTGCACCCGCATAGTCATTAAATGTGCAGATTGTTCAGGATTTAGGTCGGTTTGGGTGAGGTTTTGGATATAAAAATACATACAGAAATCAAGGGTAATTTAAATTATTCCTTAAACTATTTCAAAAAACCATATTTGTAGACTTTGGGCTGGATTTGTCGTTCCAAAATATCAAGATTTGTTTGTAGTTTTTGAGTTAAATCAGTATAGGTTTCGTCATCGCTTTTGCCATTCATCCGACCAATATTACTGCGACCTTGAAAATATTCTTTGATCTCATAGAGCGACGCGTTGACATTGATATTTTCTTGGCTGTGATAGTAAGCGTACAATTCTCGCCCTGCTTCAAAAACTGCTTGGGCTGAAGGGCTAAATTCTAACTTAGTTAGATTGATTTTTTGGTTTTTTAGACCATCCAGACATTCTTCAGCATCATCGGTTTTGAGTTTCCCACTCATAAAATCAGTCATAAAATGGCTCTCAAATTTTTCTTGTGCATTGACCTCAACCTCTCTAAAAGGTATCCAGTTATTTATTCCATTTTTAGATTTAATATTGTTTTGATTGTGAAATAAAGTATAAGCCAAACAGTTATTTTGAAATTCTCTATCAGTTTTCCAATCATCGTTTGGGAACAAAAATTGATCTCTATCATTGAGCCAAGTAGCACGAATACACTTACGAACACTAAAATAAACACTAGTTTTAACTAAGTTGTTTTTATTAATCCAAATACCTCTAGGATTTGCCATTTGTTCTTTCTTGTTCAAGATATAAACAATATTACTTTGTTGAAAATCATTGCCGTTAGTACCAGCTAAAAAACCAATGTAATTATTGCTAGCTTTTGATGAGGATATCCATCTGTTTATAAACTGACTTTTTTTTGTAACATAAAAAACTTTTTCACCTATAAAAACATTTTTTGAATTGTATGAACTAGATGTTATTTGCTCAAATTTTTCTTCTTTAGCGGTATTCCAAATCTTAAATCCAATTGGAAATTGCCCTTTGACATTATCAAAAGTATTTGCTGGAATAATAAAACATTTTTCTAATTTTGCTTGAAAAAAATATCTAAATAGACTAAAAGCAGAGCCTTGTAAAACCTTTAATGTTGAAAATTCACCAATTACACAACCATTGATTTCAAAATATATTCGTGCCAAAAATTGTGTAAACAACTCTCGTCCAGCTCCTCCCAACTGTTCAGTGTATTTATCATGAATTTTAGATTTATTTACACCTGCTTTACCTTTAAGACCAACACTGGAAACTTCAGCATATGGTGGGTTGATGTAAATAACTAGTTTTTTTCGCTTTTCGGGACTGTTGATAATATCCTGCAACCCTTGTGGCAATTTGGTAAATTCATCGTTGAGAAAATCAAACTTAAAACAATGACTAGCCAAAAGATTAGTGCCGTTTTGGATTCTATCTTTCATCACATCCACATCAGCCTGATCCAAAGTAGACGCATAAATATTGTACTTGTTGGTCAATCCTGCTAGTAAATTTCCTGTTCCTGCTGCACAATCCCAAATATAATAATCATCTTGCCAGTTGTCGCCAAGCACAGCCATTAGGTATTCTTGAGACTTTTCTACCCATACAGACGGCGTAAAAAAACTACCCTTGCGTTCACGGACATCTTGAGGTACCAGTAGGTCTCGCCGTTCTGTGATATAATCCCAATATTCTTCTCGGGGTGGTCTTTGGTATTTATTCCAAAATTGTTGGTGAGCTTTTTGATTGTCGTTAAAACTGGCAGATTTGAGATTAAAAAAGCCTGTTTCGTCTAGTTTTTTGTCAAATTCATAGTGGTTGTCTTTGAGTAAAACATAGAGACTTTCTTTGAGTGTTTGGTTGGTGTCAGACAAAAGGTCGGCAAGATAAAAATCAGCATCAATAATTCCACTTTTTTTGGCAAGTTCCCACGGAGCAACAATATTTGGCTTGACGGCGGTGAGCCATTTGTTATAAATCGTCAAAAAGTTGTTTTTGTTAATGCTAACCTTGGACAACTCGGTGTTACCAGTTACAAAATTGGTCTTGATAAACTCTCGGATTTCTTTGTCATCAGTCGCATACGCAAACATCAACGAATTACTCTCAATGGTGGATTTGACTGTATCCAAAACTAATTTGAATTCTTTGGTCTCGTGATTACTTGGGGTTACATTCCAGTTAAAGTCATTTTGGATAAAAATACCACTAATATTGTGATACGGCACAAAGGCAATATTTTGAGCATCAAAACCCCCAAGAAACGCAGGTGGCAATAGTTTGTCAAAAGTTCTAGCTTTGCCGATAGTGAGTATTAGTTGAACTATGGATTTGAGAATGTCTGACTTGCCTTTTTTGGCTTCTGCCCAAAGTAATGACTGAATTTGCTCCGATTCAACTTGATCCTCTGTTTCCAAGAGAGACTGGGTGAAGGGTTGAGTTATATGAGTAACGCAAAAGTCAATATTTCCAACGATCTTGGTCGTGTCAAATTCACCAAAATAATCACTGGCAATCTTGTTTTTTAGCTCTTCTTCACGGATGTTTTGATAGGGCATTGGATATGATTTTACTAAAATTTAACAGAAGCAACAAATTAATGTCGTAGAGGTGATTTTATATCACCATAATCAGTTTAACAATAGATTGAAGTGTTTTATGGAGGGATAAACCCTCCGCTACGACTGTGTTCTAACCTTTTTTAAATATTTCCTTCGTTTTCTAGTCGCTCCAAAATCACATTAATATCAGTTTTTGGTTTATAAAAATAAAATTCAATTTTTGGCTTGGCATTCAAAAAACCACCGTCATAGAGGTAATCACACAGATCTTTGCTACATTTTCGCATTTTTTCAAGGGCAGTACCTAGTTTATTGTCCGCCACCGTAATTCCAAGTCGGAGAGTTTGGGTGATTGGTTTGTATTCCACATCGGCTACATTCCAAAAGATACCCCGCAAATGCTCTTGCCCCAAAAGGAACATATTTACATTGGTGATAATGGCTTTGTCAATTTTTTTGAA
>JAYWGE010000092.1:0-2320 GCA_043778455.1 bacterium | reverse complement strand
GACTGTGTCTAAGATGACGGCATCAATATCAAAATCTTAGATCCTGCCTGTGGTTCGGGGGCGTTTTTGAACCAAGCTCATAGTGTACTTTTTGATATTTACTCCAAGTACAAACAGGAGGGCAAATTCAAAGATATTGGGGATGAGAGATTTAGTGAAGAGGCTTTGATAGAGTATGATGATTATCAGATCAAGCAAGATATTTTGTACAAAAACCTTTTTGGGGTGGATCTCAATAGCGAATCTGTAGAAATAACCAAGCTAAGTATGTGGCTCAAAACCATTGAAAAAGACAAAAAAATGCAGACTTTGGTCGGTAATATAAAACAAGGCAACAGCTTAATTGGTTTTGATTGGGACGGTGAGTTTGGTGAGAAAAATAAAAATTCCCCTGAAGGCATCTTTGACATTGTACTCATGAACCCACCGTATGTCAATAGCCGAATGATACCCGAAAGCGACAAAAAACTTTTTGAGGAAAATTATGATACAGCCAAAGGGCAATATGATCTGTATACTCTATTCATAGAAAGAGCCTTAAAACTGGTTAAAGATGGTGGTTTTGTAGGTTTCATTGTTCCAAATAAATTCCTGATTACTCAATATGGTTTGCATATCCGAAAATACATTTTTGAAAATTGTGTAGTGGCTGATTATGTTGATTTATCCGACCAAAACCCGTTTCCAGATGCGAGTGTTTATCCTGTCATAATGATCCTTCAGAAGACTAAGCATAATAAAATAGCTGATGATAACTATAATCTACTCAAGATTTTTGGTAAAGAAGTCGAGGAAAATGCTTTTATAGAAAAAATGGAACAAGTAGAAAAAATACAATTTAATGTATGGCGACCTTTGGCAAGTAGTGTAGCTATTTTGGAAAATGGAAATAATATAATTGTAGCAAATGGTGATGTAAACAGATATTTTATAAATCCACATAAAAAAGCTAGTTTATCAACTTTTAGAGATTATGATATTGTGCCAAATAAAATTATTCTAAAAAAATTATGCTACAATTTGGAGGCATCTTTGGATAAAATAGGTTACTATCCAATAAATACTTGCTACTGTTTGACTTCAGGTGAAAATTTACTTTACATTTTGGCGGTTTTAAATTCTAGTTTGATGTCAAAATACGCTAGGGCTAAATATTCTCAAACTGCTCTTAGTGGTGGTTATATTGAACTTCGTGTCATACAACTCAAATCTCTCCCTATTCCCATAGCTACAGCCGAGCAACAGAATTTATTGGCAACCAAAACCCAGAAAATGCTGGATATGAACGACCAGCTGAGCAAAATTCTCCATAGGCACCTCAACTATTACAGCAAGACCTTCAAAGCCACCGTTTCCAAAAAAATGTCCAATCTAGCTAGTTTGGAGTGGGTAAATTATCTCAAAGAATACGAAAAACAAAAAATCAGCCTCACCAAAGACCAAAAAATGGAACTTTTGGAAGACTTTGAAACTACCCAAAAACAACTCCTACAATTACAAAACCAAATTGACATTTTGGACAAAACCATTGATGATGAAGTAGCTGGGCTGTATGGGATCTCATAACCCCGTTGCTTTGCAACAGCCCCTCAATAAGTGGTAAACTACCACCGTTAACTAAACCCTCACCCAACCTCTCCCATAAGAGAGGAGTACTACCACCGTCAACTTCGTTGACAGCTCCTAAATAGGAGGAACTCACAATCTAACTTTATCCCTTATTGAGGGAGTACCCACAAAGTGGGGGAGGGTTACTGTAATTCCAGCTGAAGTAACCCCGTTGCTTTGCAACAGCCCCTTAATAAGGGGCAAACCAAAAACTAAATCATTTTACTAAATTTTATTTTCTATTTTCTATGTTTGAAATCTTTCGTTTGGCCTTCAATGAGCTATATTCCAACAAGGGTCGAACCGTTCTGACTGCACTTGGTATTGCCGTTGGTGTGATGTCTGTGTCTTTGATTCTTTCCAGTGGTGCTATTGCCCAAAGCTACATTTCTGGGTATCTCACCAAATCCATTGGTAGTCCAACTACCGTTACGATCAACGCCGATTTTAACTCACGGGCAGATACTGCCAAAATAGCCGAAAATGACTATGTTTTTTTTCAAAGTATCAAAAATAAATACCCTGTTGATTACGCTAGTCCGCTTTCTACATACTTGAGTACTACCAAAAATTTGAGCGATGAAGATACTAACCAAAGTGTCAAAGGGGCAGGGGTGGACTTTCCCAAAATTGCAGGAAACAAAAATTTACTTAGTATTGACGGTCGGTTTTTTACTGAAAATGAATACCAAGGTGGTGCCAATGTAGTGGT
>JAYWGE010000091.1:0-2320 GCA_043778455.1 bacterium | reverse complement strand
TTGGTGGTGGTCAACTCTCAACTAACAACAAGAATACAACTAAAATTAACGAAGAAAATAAATATGATAATTACGAAATTATTACTTGGCTAATTGTCTGTTAGAGTTTCAACAGACATCTTTCCCAATAAAAACAACTTCTAATCTAAAAAACTAAATAGCACAATAATTAATTCTCCTTTAATAAGAGATTATCCAGCTTGTTGGGGCAGGGTTACTGTAGTTTCATAACCTCACCTAACCTCTCCTACAGGAGAGGAACATAACCCTCCACTCCGTAGCAACGATCTCTTATAGCTAAACTTACCCCAAACTGTACAGTTATCAATCTAATTATTATTACACTTGAGGGGATCTTTCGCTTTGCTCAAGATGACAGTTATACTTGTTCCCCACCCAACTTAGGCTAATTACTTTTCACTAAGTAGTAAATCCTCACTTTCAAAGCAATTCTGTATGTAAGTCTGTGAATGTTGACAAAGGATTGGGTATACATAAAAAAATAACCACCAAAAAATCCCCAGTCCCGTTGGGACAGCCCCTTTGTCAAGGGGCAACTAGCTTCCAGCTTATCAGTGCTAATTTTACCATTACCATTACTATATTAATTTTTAAACGAAAAGATTTAGCATTTAATGAAAAGTAATTAATGCAAGTTGGAAGTGGCATTGGTATAAAAAAACACCCCACTTGAAATAGGGGTTTATTGCCAAGAAACTAGATTATTTAGTTCTGAGCGATAATCAGTTGAAGTTAGCTATTGATTTTTTTGGCTTGATCAAGATCCAATTCTCCTTTGATAATCCATCTGTGAGTTGGGCAAAGTTTACCTTGTGGACATCTATGAGATTTGCAAAGAGCTTCCAGATCAGGGGTGCAGGTTTTGAGAATAGAACCTTGAAGGGTTACTTGTCGTTTGGTGGTGTTAGTCCATAGTACATCAGCATCGTCCGCATATTCTTTGGCTTCAAAGACCTTAAATGGCAATTTTCGTCCTTCACAATCATAAACATAAAACATATCTCCCACTTTTCCTTTGTTCATAATTGGCTCAAAAGCTTTATTGTAATCACTGGTTACAAAAGAATAATTAGAAGTATGACCAGAAATGTAGCTGTTTCCAACTTCACCTGGTAGTGGAGAAATAGGTAATAAAATTGCACCTTCTTTGAGTTTATTTTGTAGTGGGCTATCTACATTATCATCATTAATTCTCTTGTTAAAGTCAATTTTACCGTCTTTGTCCTTGTCAAACATATCTTTTATATTGGTATAAATAAGTGGAACGCTAACTTTATATTCAGGATATTCTACGGTGTTTTTCTTTTCAGCTTTGGCAGGAACAGGAACAATATCTCTGATTACTTGGGCTGGAGGGGTTACAAAACCAATTTCTTTAACTTCAGGAATTTCAATAGCGCCCGACTTGGAGCTACAAGACTTCATAGATTGGACATCCAGCCAACCCATATCCCAGTTGTATTCTTTGCCACCATTGATTCGTTTGAACTGAAGGTTGGCATTAAGGCTTTGAGATTTTTTTTCATCTTCTTTGTTGGATGGTTTTGCCTCAAATTTTTGACCCGCTACATCGGTTGCGTTGGTGTCATAGACTTTGGAACTGGCGTTGGAGCTAGTAGTTTTGGTGGTGTCTGGTTTGGAGCCAAATGGATTAGCAAAAAACATAACGATAATCAACAAAACAGCTACCAAAGTTGTTGGTACGGCATATTTTAGAATTTTTTTATTTTTGTCGCTCATACTAGATGAATTATTGGATGAATTATTTTGGGGTGTTGAGTTTGTTTCGGTCATACTTATTTAAGATTACTCTAAAAATCTAAAAATTGTCAAATTTTGTTATTAAAATCAAGCTATGTTTTGAAGAGTTTTACGCTTAAAAGCCTAACATAAAGCCATTAAAAATACTTTTTTGAATCAATATTTTGTAATAAAAATTCTAATGAGAAATTGGAGTTGCGGAGCTCAAAATAATCAATAGTTATATCAGCTATTTGTTTGTATTTATCAGATCTATATTTCAAAAGTAGTGGATAACACCGACCTAAAGCTTCAAGATTTGTTTCTATATCTAATCTATAGAAAGAATTTCCCCAGTATACAGGTTTTGGATCTGACAAATATAGCTTGTAAGCTTGGTCTTGCACCGATTGTGGTGTATCCAAATAAACAACAGTAGTTTTGTGTTTAAGAAGGGTTAGCACTTGATCAGAACAATAAATTACACTTCCTGTAGTATCTAAAACAATCTTGGTTTGATCGCTATTTTGCAGTTGCTTTTGCAATATTTCTATTTGCC
>JAYWGE010000090.1:0-6509 GCA_043778455.1 bacterium | reverse complement strand
TCAATCCAAGATACCCAACCGCTCCGTGTGGTTCCAAAATTACATTATACTTAGCATAAACATCTTGCATAGCCTTGGCTGTGTCTTGATCGCTTCAGCAATTTTTTGGCTACCGATATTTGCACGGTCAAAGGGATATTTAATATAAGAATATTTGACATTAGTTTCCAACCACTTTTTTAGACCCAAAACAGCTTCCTGTCCATATTTATTGTTGTGAGCAGATTTTTTGATCCAAATACCTAGCTCTATTGCTCCATCTTTTTTGAAATAAAAACCACCTCTGCCAACAAATTCAGTACTATTCAAATTATCGTTTAAGCCATTCTTTAGATAAATTCCACAATCAAAATTGATACTTTGTTTTGCATCTTCAATTGTTTTGAGCAAGTATTCTTTTGTTCCATCTAGTCCAAGATTATTTGGGTACATATAAGTTGTGATATCGGGTGTAAATTCACTGTTGATTTCTTGGGCTTCGGTTATTTCTGATATTTTCATAATCAATCTATCGGTTTCAATTGCTAATTTTGATAAATCCCCCAAGTTGTTTTCTAGTTTTTCCATAATCAAGCCCATTGCTACGCCGCCAACTACATCTTTTATCGGTACACCTCCTGCCATAAGACTAAGACTGGAACCGCAAGTAGACGCCATAGATGTGGAGCCATTGGAACCTAAACATTCGGACACCAACCGCATAGTGTAAGGAAATTCTTCTTGGGTCGGAAGCACAGGCAACAAAGCTCTCTCAGCCAAAGCTCCGTGTCCAATCTCACGCCGACCTGCCGATCCGTAGCGACCAGTTTCGCCAACAGAATAAGCAGGAAAATTGTAGTGGTGGATGTAGCGTTTTTCTATTTCATCAAATTCTTCCATTCCATCAAGGGTTTGAGCGTCTCGTAGTGTGCCAAGGGTCAGGACATTCATTACTTGTGTTTCGCCACGGTTGAACAAACTAGATCCATGGACACGAGGTAAAATGTCTATTTGGCAACTAATATCTCTGGTTTCATCTAGTTTTCGTCCGTCTACTCGTTTTTGGTGATACAAAATATTGTTTTTGACTATTTGCTTGATGGTGCTATGAAACGCCTTAAATAAATTGCTTTCGGCAGTATAAAGATCTATTTTGGTTTCTACAAGGTTGAGAATAGTCTGAGCAACGGATGGGTCAAAAGATTCTAGTTCAATCCTTTTTTCTGCATTAAGATGCAGTTTGTAACTAATGGCAAGGTTCATTGCGTGTTTGTGGTGTTTTTCAAAATCCATCAAGTTTTTATTTTTCTCTTCTTTGGTGCCCACACTAAACATAATATTTTCTATTTGATGCACAAAATTAGCCCAGTAACTATAGTATTCAATGCTAATCTTTTGAGATTTGAGAGCAATTTGTTTTGACAGACTTTTGGCTTTGGCTTCGCTTAGGAATTTATTCTGAAAGTTAGTTAGGGTTTTGAGGCTTTGGTTGGCGATTTCTAGACATTCTCCCATCGTAATTTCGTCAATGATATTGGCTCCTGCCTCCACCATCATAATATTTATCCCGTCGCCTGACACAACTAGATCCAGCAATGAACTAGTCATTTCTTGGTAATTAGGATTGATTAAAAACTCTTTTTTGGGGTTTATTGTTAATTTATTTAGACCAATTCGTACACTGCTCACAGGACCTCCAAAGTCAGGAGTTGCCATCGCCAATGCTACAGATCCAGCAATCACGCCAAGGGTATCAGGTGGGTTGATTTCATCCAAGGACAGCACAGTAATAATGACCTGCACAGAGTTTCGGCAATTTTCATCAAACAGCGACCGCAACGATCGGTCAATCATTCGCCCTGTTAATACTGCTTGATCACTAGGTTTTCCTTCTCGTTTTTCAAAACGGCTACCACGAATTTTGCCACTAGCGTACATTTTTTCTTCATAAATTACTTGGAGTGGAAAGTAATCAGTATCAGCTGGTTTGCCCACTACGACATTTGCCATTACGGTAGTTTCGCCTATGGTTGCAACGACGCTGGATGTGGCTTGGAGCGCCAAAAGTCCTGATTCTAATATGAGTTTTTGACCATTAAAAATTGTTTCTAGTCGCAAAGGAGGGTTAATGAACATAAAGGATTGGTGGTTGTTTTGAATATTTTGTTTAAATACTATAATTAAAGATTAAACTGAGCTAATCTGTTGTATTAATAATGGTTTACAAACTATAATTTGTCAAATAAAAAACCACTACTGTGGTGTAAACTTGTATATTTTTTTAAAATAACTTTTCATTGAACTTTTTGTTTGCAAGAGTTGTCCAACCATTCATACCAAACACCAAAATTGTAATTTGAATCCATTTGATCTTTATACAGAACAATGCACAAATCACTTTCATTTAGTCTAAAAATTAATGATTTATCTTTTGTACATACAAAATTTTGTTGTTTTTGACTTAGGTTATTACCACCATTATTTTTGCAATACTGTTTTGCATCAGATTTTACATTTGCACCAATGGTTATACTATCCAACATAATAAAACACTGTCCATTATCATATTTATAAAAACCGTTATATTTAAGATACATTTGTTTATATTTAAGTCCACAAACTTTGTCTCTATCACACCTAAAGTACTTATTCTTTTTATTATTTTCATATTCATTAAAGGGTGTATGTTTATCGCATAAATTGACACCACTGTTTATAATTTCTTGATCAGTTATAAAACCCACTTGCATTCTTGGTGTATAAAACATTCCTGCAATTATAATTGGATCTGCAAATTCATCAGCTTGAGCCATTTCTTGGTAGTTTTCTTCAGTGTTCATAGCTAAAACTTGATCAAAATACACTGGTATTTCATTGGTTTCTTGTGTTAATTGTACTGTTTCAAAATTTGTCATTTCTACAATATTAGGTTCTAAACCAGCTAAAGGTAAGTAACTTATTCCTTGTTGTTGATATTCCAAATATTCTTGGGGTTCTTGAGCGTTTATATCTACAAAACCTGTAAAAATTAGCGAGAGTGTAAGAGAAAGAGAAATACTAGTTGTAAAGATTATTTTTAGTTTGTGCATAAAATTGAAGATATCAGAGGGTATAACAGAATGATTTTATTGATTTTTAATGTAAATTTATATTCTGTTCACTAATAATCTTAACAGTTTTTTGGTTTTTTGTCAAAGCTAAAGTTAGTAATCTTTGATTTTTGGGTATAAAAAAAAGAGGTATCTGTTGCCTCTATAAAAATATAAATAGGCCGATACCTCTATGGTACAAAATCAGTATTTAAACTCTGACTAGGGTTGAGAAAAATTCTACCTACACCCATTTTGTATTTTTGTTTTGTTTGTTGTTTTATTTTATGTTTATGTTTATTTTTTTATTTTGAAGACCCAGTCTCTCAACGGTAACCGACGATCTTTTTTGGGGTACAGGCAGAAAACACAATTATCTAATTATGAGTTGCGATTAGGCACTTTTGTAAATAGTTAAGTTTTCTGTCCGCTATGGTAAGAATTTGTTTGAGCTGTCAAATTACTCTTAAAATACAAAATTTAGGAATAAACTAAGAATATGTTTTTGAGTTATTATAATTATGGATGATTTTGAAAAAGTTGTCAAGTCTTATTGCTAAAATAAATTGTGTTTACATCTTAAAAGCCTTTTGAAATAGATACTTTTTGGTAATTTATTATTTACATTTACATTTACATTTTTTATTGTTTTTTAGCTTTTTTGTGTTAATTTTAACATTACCAAATTTGGATTATGGAACAATAAACCATTCACTATAGCCAAACCCACTCCAAATTGCACAATTATCAAATCTAATTATTATTATAATTTATAACTTGAGGGGATCTTTCGCTTTGCTCAAGATGACGGTTACCATAAATCTCTGTAAGCTTAGTCAATATTGTATTGTTTATTTTAAACTGGGTTTAGCTCATATAGCATATTTTTACTTGACATATTTGTTGTAATCAAGGATACTTAAAATATATTAGTCCAATTTTCTCCAATTCTTATTTTTTTATCATTATGAACCATTCCAAAAACTACACTTCAACCGAAGAACTGATGGCTAGATTACTTAGTTTATTTATCACCTTGGCTTTTTTTAGTGTTTATATTTTGACCAAAGGGCAAATTGCTATTGTTGACTGGACGATTTTAATTACTCATTTGGGTATTTTTTGGGTGGTTTATGAGTTTATTGGTTATGGGTTTTTTGTGATTTTACACCAGTTTGCCTCCAATAAAACTACAACCTTAAGTTCTGCAATTAATCTTGCTCAAGAACCCAAAAAATCTCTAATTCAAGACGATAACACTGTATCAAAAATTGTTAAACCTTGACATAAAACCAAAAAATAAGCTACAATTCTACTAATCAATTATTATAAAAACCACCAAAAATTACAAATCAAATTCTAATCACTTTTTATATGAACAAAATCATCCTTATTGGCAATCTTACCAAAGACCCAGAAATCAGATCAACCCCTGCAGGCAAAAAACTAGCTTCATTTTCATTGGCTATTAATGACGGCAAAAATCCAACTACAGGTCAAGATATAACTCAATATTTTAACTGTACAGCGTGGGAACAAAAAGCTGATGTTATTGAAAAATATATAAAAAAAGGACATAAGATCTGTATTACAGGAAAACTACAAAATCGTTCTTGGGATAAACCAGATGGTACAAAAGCCTATGCTACTGACATTTTGGTAAGTGAGTTGGAAATGTTAACTTCCAAAAATGATGCCGACCGAATCAACGCTATGCCACAAACTGACAACGCACCATCCTTAACTAAGCCATCAGTTGCCAAAGAAAATGATTTACCAGAAATTGATGTTAACAACCTCAATGTAAACATGCCATTCTAATTTGTCATTTTAAATTGAAGGCTTAAAAGTTGACAAACTACCCACAATAAATTATAATTTTAAGTACTAACCAAAGTACTTTTTTTATGTCTGAAAACCAAAGCCTACCAACAAACTCACAAACAAACTTAGAGCCTTCTGAATCTTATCACATTTTAGCTCCAAAAACTCACAACCCATCCAAAGTAGCCGTCATTGGTTCGGGTCCATCTGGGCTTACGGCTGCTATCTACACTTCTCGTGCCAATCTTGAAACTACTGTTTTTATGGGACTTCAGCCTGGGGGTCAGCTCACGACCACCACCGAAATTGAAAACTTTCCAGGGTTTAGCGATGGGATAGATGGCGGAGAATTGATGGAAAATATGCAAAAACAAGCTGAGAGATTTGGGGCTAAAATGGTCAGAGATGAGATTAAAAATATAGAAATTTCTTATCCAAAAACATGTGTTTTATTTGCAACTCACAACCCATCTAAAGTGGAAAGGCTTGCTCAATATGTATCTATTTCTGATGTTCAGCTAATCTCTACGGCAGAGCTTGGGGTAAAAACCATTGAGGTGGACGAAACTGGTAATAATGAAGTAGAAAATAGTTGCCTCAAAGCCAAAGCCTTTTTTGATGAATATGATATTTGTACTGTCGCCCTAGATACAGGTTTGTATTTTGAAGGGGTTGACAAAACAGAACAGCCCAAACAAAATGTTCAAGGTATTGCAGGGGTAGTTTTGGGGGATAGTGATGAGATTAGATATGCTAAAATGACTGATCATTATATCAACCTTGCCAATAAATATGGCGGAAATTTAACTGGGTATTTTTTGGATGTTTACACCCTTTTTGACGGGCAAAACTATCACACCAAGTCTGCCAAGCGACCAATTTTACTCACCAACCAAATTCATCAAAAAGATGTACATTTTCCGATCGCTTCGCTGTATACCGTCGGCGGTGTGTATCACCACGAAATGACAGATGATCAAATGTCAGAGTATCTCAAACCTAGTATGGACGCCGTTGCAGAGCTATTAACTGACTACAAACAATCTCAAAAGCCTGTGTTTCATTTGGAGGTAGCAGGGCAAAACTTGGATTTTGATGCGGTAATTATTGCTAGTGGAGCTTGTGCCAAGTACATCGGAGTGGAAGGTGAAGAAAAATATATTGGTAAAGGGTATCACAGCTGTGCGACTTGCGACGGATTTTTTTATCGGAAAAAAGAAATAATTATTGTTGGCGGTGGAGATAGTGCAATGGAAGAAGCCAATTTTTTGACTAAATTTGCGACTAAAGTTCATCTGTTCCACAGATCTGACAAGTTTCGAGCTAGTAAAATCATGTTTGATAGAGCCAAAAATAATCCAAAAATTGAATTTAACACCTTTAGACAAATCGTAGGTTTTGTGGGTGAAGATAAAGTAAAGGCTGCGATGGTACAAAATACCCAAAATAATGAGATTTATGAAATGCCAATTGATGGGGTTTTTGTGGCTATTGGACACACTCCTAATACCGCTTTTGTGAGCAACAAACTAGACACTGACCAAAAAGGATATTTGGCATCTCAAAGCCTTTTGGACACTCCAAAAAGAACCAACAAATACGGCAGTGCTAGTAAAA
>JAYWGE010000089.1:0-2329 GCA_043778455.1 bacterium | reverse complement strand
CTAAAAAAAATGTTGAAATACCAGAAAACCTAAAAATATAAATTAATTAACCCACTATGTTCACCGACCTACACATAATCTATTACCCTGTCATATTTCTTCTTGGTCTTGCCATAGGCATCTGTTTGGCAGACTGGCAAGGAGTAAGTAGCATCTTTAGTTTTAGATAGCCTTAACGCCACTTTAATCACAAAAAAGCCCCTGTAATTAGGGGTTATAAAATAAAATAATTATGCCAAATAATCCAATTGCACTTTTTGAATTTAACCAAAATAAAATTAGAACCGTAATTATTGATAGTGATGTTTGGTTTGTAGCTTCTGATATATGTCAAGTTTTAGATATATCAAATTCCCGTGATGCTGTTTCAACTTTATCAGAATTTATGAAAAAAACCTTTAATAGAAGTGATTTTTCCACCGTCGGCTTAACCGACACTGCCCAAAATGTTCAGTTTATAACATTTATTTCTGAAGCTGGAATGTATAAATTGACTTTTAAATCACGTAAACCAGAAGCTGAAAAGTTTAGTGATTGGATTGTTAGTGAAGTCATACCAACTATTCGCAAAACTGGTAGTTATGGCAAAACCCCAAATCAATTATCACCAATGATGGCACGGTATCAATTAAATGCCCAAGTCAACTCCAAACTTGGCTATTGGTCTATGTTAAATAAAATGAATGAACTTTTTGCTATTCCGCTTGAGATATTTGGCTATACTCTACCAAATACAATTGTACCAGACATATCTACTGGTAAGTTATTTTGCAATCATTTACGATCCTTTGGGGTTGACCCAGAATCAATAGTTCAAAAATATACCCATACTTATTCAGACGGTCGTAAAATTGATGGTGTAAACCAATATCCAGATCAATACTATCCAGTATTTACAAAATGGCTACAAGATGTTTGGATAGCTCAAAGAGTTACTGAATACCTTTGTACTAGAGCAGGGGTAGAATGCCTCCCGCCTTTGTATACAGCCTTCCCAAATCAAATCAAATATATTCCCAAAAAATATCTTGAGGTGTTTAATCCAAAGACTAAAGTGCTATCACTTAATTTTAACGATATTTTAGAACAACAAAAATCCAAAAGAATCAAATAATAATCTTTTATTTATCCACAAAAAAAGCCCCTCGTAATTGAGGGGGTAATTATTTTTTTAATTTTTAATTAACTTTTTCAATCTTGAACGAAGGTAGCGTTATTGTATATTTTGCCTGTGATTCATATGTATAGTTGCCAGTACTAGAAACAATAAATTCTTTTGTATCTCCTTCAAAAAAATCTAATTTTTTACCTGAATATGTCAAATAAATTATGTCATCGCCATATTGTGTTTTTGAGACATTTAATCTAATTACTCCAATATAAAGGTCAGATTCTGGTATAACCTTGCTAATTTGCAATTGAATTACTTTACCTGTAACTTTGTATAATCTTCCTTTTAATTCTTCAGAATCTCTTTTTATTACTTTGTATTCTGGCAATAATTCTGCATTGTTTAGTTGCTTTTCTTTTAGTTCTTTTTCTATTCTAACTTTTTCTTCTTCAGCTTTTTTTTCTTTTTCTTTTTTTTGACTTATTGCGTTTAATCTAGCCATATTTTCTTTTTCTAATTGTACTCGTTTTGTCTCCCATTCTGCTCTCTCAAGATCTGTAGTCATTGTTATTTTGTCAAATTTGTCAAGCTGTTCTGATGTAGTTATAGCTTTTATTTTTGCTATATTTTGCTCTGGTGTCATAATTGGCAAAGCTGAGCTAAAGTTTGTTATAGCTGTTTTATTTGCTGTGTTATTTACAGGTTTTGGCATTTTACTTATTCCAAACCCAAACAAAAAAACACACACAAGAGGACAAATCCACACTGTTTTATTTCCTAGATATGGCTTTACATATTTTTTAGTTATCAGTGGTAATACAACCAACCCAGCTGTCAAAAAACACAAAAGCGAAACAAAACCTTGACTAAATAAACTGCCAAATGCCATAAGAAACATAAAAACACTAAAGAACCAACTGCTCCACACAAAAATTGTTTTAACCCCTAATTTAGAGGTTTTAATCTGATCTTGTGGAGTTTTTTGAGTATCAATAACATTGTCTATAGCCGTTCCGCAGACAAAACAAAATTTAGCATTTTCAGGTAATTCTGATTTGCATTTTGAACAGGTTTTTTGCATAAGAAGTAAAATATGGTTGTAAGATTTGTAATATATCTTCCTAATTTTGGTTGGTTTTGGGTCTTTTGTCAAGATTTTTTTGGAGATTTTGTCAAAAAAAGTGTTTTTTATAAAATACATAACATAAATAATAAACA
>JAYWGE010000088.1:0-6523 GCA_043778455.1 bacterium | reverse complement strand
TTGGTTGAGCTACACAAGATGTGCGATGTTCTGACTTTTGAGATTGAGCATATAGATTGCCAAGTTCTAATAAAATTACAACAAAATACTGGTGCTATCATTTATCCAAGCCCACAAACCTTAGATTTGATCAAAGACAAATTAACTCAAAAACAATTTCTAAAAGCCAACAATTTGCCTGTTGGTCGGTTTGTCGTTATCAATGATTTGCAAGATATTTTGGAGGTAGCAACAATTTTTGGCTATCCATTTGTTCTCAAAACTCGGTTTGGTGGCTATGACGGAAAGGGTAATTTTGTCATAAAATCTGAAGCTGATTGCCAAATTGGGTTTGAATCTCTTGGAAAAAATAATTTGTATGCAGAAGAATTTGTACCATTTATCTTGGAATTATCAGTTATAGTTGCCAAAGGAACTACCAAAAATCAAAGTGATAAAAATAATAAAACTGAATTAAGAGCTGACATCAAAACCTATCCTGTAGTAGAAACCCACCAAACCAACAGTATCTGTTCCACCACTTTTACTCCTGCCGATATACCCAGTGATTTGCAAGAAAAAGCCCGACAAATTGCTTACCAAACCTTGTCCAAACTGGACACTATCGGTGTTTTTGCCGTAGAAATGTTTTTACAAGCTGACGGTCAGATACTGATTAACGAAATTGCTCCGCGAGTACACAATAGCGGACACTGGACGATGGAAGGCTGTGTTAGTAGCCAGTTTGCCAATCACATCCGAGCGATAACAGGTCTCCCACTTGGATCTGTAACTATGACAACGCCTGCGGTTGGAATGCTCAATATTCTGGGTGATAACTATGAGATTATTGACACTAATCTTGCTCAAACCCTAAAGATAGACGATGATAATACGAACATTTATGTGCATAATTACCAAAAACTAGAAGCGAGACTGGGTCGCAAAATGGGTCATATCAATATATTGGGTCAAAATAGACAGGAGCTTGAATATGTAATTGAGAAAATTCAAAACCCTCACCCAACCTATCCCAAAGGTGAGGAGATAAAATAAAACTTTAAGTCCAAAAAATTGACAAAAATTGACAATAAATCATAACTTTGGCACAATATAAATATATGACCACACAACAAAATTGTATTAACAAATCCTGTGCTTCGTTTTGGATTTTGACTAAATATCATCGCCTAGAACAACAACTAGCTCTCAATCTTGATAAGTATGAACTGGCTCACAGTATTGAAGCTATTTACAAATTTTTGTGGGATTTTTATGCAGATTGGTATGTAGAATATCTCAAATCCGATGAAACTCAATTAGATTTTGCCAAGAGTTTGTTTCGGCAATTTATAGTTACGGCTAGTCCTTATTGTCCGTTTGAAACAGAGGTTTTGTGGCGAGAATATTTTGGAGAAACTGAGCTTTTGGCGTTTATAACTAAGGATTTTGGATGGACTGCAAAAATGTTTGATGTGATGTTTGGAGTCAGTAATTTTGAACAAGATAGTAGATATGTGGAATTTGAAAATATTATTGAATTTATTGGAAATATCAGATCTCTAAAAGGTCTTTTTGCCATTGATCCAGTGGTCTTTGTCCAAGTTTATAGTGATTCAAACATTCTATCAAAATACAAAAATTATATCAAATCTTTGGGTAGGTGCGAAGTGGTTAGCGATGTCAAAACTGAGCTTTATGAGGTAATTGCAGGTACAGGTGCCAACCAAATCAGATACCAAATTGACATTTTGGAGTATATCAAAGACAAACCTGCCGAAATAACCCGAACCAACAAAGCTATAATTGACTTAAATAAACAAATCTCTCAATTAATAGCTCAGCTAAGTAACCCAAAGTTTGTGGAAAACGCCGAACCGTCAATTATCAAAGAAAAACAAGACAGTTTGGTTGTACGAAATAATGAATTGGATGCTCAGAATAATAAGTTAATTTTTTTGAACAAATAAAAATCTGATGTTTGAAAATAAACAAAAATATTTTATCACAATAGGGCTAGTAGTAGCTTTAGTTTTAGTAGGTTATTTAGGGTATAACATTGGTAAAAAAGACACAAAAGAAGCTCAGTTTAATCCTAAAGTAAATATCACCCTTGCCAATGGCAATGAAGAAAACACACTAACTCAGATTCAAATTAGAGATATTATTGGCTCTGGAGACAGTAAAACTAAACAAAATTTTGGTAAGTTTTATTTTGTGTCCAAGCAGTCAGATAAGCAATCAAATCCAGAAAAAACTACTGATATATTGTTCAAATTGGACTCTATTCCACTTAAAATAACCAATATGGACGCCAAAGCTGAAAGGGAAACCCCAACCGAATTAAACATTGATTTAGCAATTAAAACCAGCGATGGCTTGGAGTTTGAGTATCAAAATATTGGTCGGGTGAGGTTGGCAATCAATGAAAAAAAACAACTTAAAGGTGATTTTAGTGGAGTTGTGGAGTTTGAATTAGACCAAAAAAAAGACAAAATTGTGCAAAGAATAGTTTTTAGACCTATCAACACAGATCAGCAAAATATTTATCAGGACACCGATCCCAATTTGCCAATTAAAGTTCGTGGCGACAAGTCTCGAGGTATTACAGGCGAACCTGCGCCGTATTTTTGGGTGGATATTTAATTTTTATTTGGGTATTTGCACTAATAAAAACCAATACAATTAAAATACAAAACACAATCAAATGTATGCTCAATAACATCTTCAACCCAAAATCTATTGCAGTAATCGGAGCCTCACCAAAAGGTGGTATTGGCACAGACATTTTATCCAACCTCATCAACCAAGGTTTTGTTAATAATGGTGGTATTGTTTATCCTATTCACCCCAAAGATGACCAAATTTTGAACACCAAAGTCTATCCGTCTGTTCTTGATGTGCCCAGTGATATTGACCTAGCTATAATCGTTATTCCGTCGCAACTAGTAGTGGCTGTAATGAATCAAATCGTCCAAAAAAACATCAAAGGAGTAATAATTATTTCGGCTGGATTTAAAGAAATTGGTGAAGAAGGAGCTGTGCTTGAAGAAACAATCAAAAATATCTGCCTTCAAAATAACATAACCCTAATGGGGCCAAACTGCCTAGGTGTTATCAACCCAAAACTTGGTATGAACGCATCTTTTGCTCAGGCGCTTCCCCCTGCTGGAAATATTGCTTTTTTGAGTCAAAGTGGAGCTATCTGTACATCAGTTATTGATTATGCTAACGGGCAACATGGTATTAATAAATTTGGATTTAGTAAGTTTATGTCGCTGGGCAACAAGGCTCTGTGCACCGAAATTGACATTATTGAGTATTTGGAGCAAGATGCTGACACTAAGATTATTACTATTTATGCCGAAGATCTAATCAACGCCTCTGATATAATTCAAAAAATGCAACGCATCACCAAGCCTGTAATTATTCTCAAATCTGGCAAAACTGAGGAGGGAGCTAGTGCCAGTGGTTCACATACAGGAGCTTTGGCGGGAGCAGATGTGCTTTATGATACACTTTTTAGACAGGCAAATATTATCAGGGTCAACGACATTGCTGAACTGTTTGATGTAATGACTGTTTTGTCCCATAATCCTAGTGTCAATGTCAAAAATGTTGCAATCATTACCAACGCTGGAGGCCCTGGGGTGCTTACTACCGACGAGGCTATTAAATGTGGACTAGAACTTGCTACTATCTCAACCGAAACCGAAGCTAAGTTGCGGTTAGTTTTGCCTCAATATGCCAATTTTCACAATCCTTTTGACATTATTGGCGACGCCAAAAGCGACCGATACCAAAACGCTTTGGATATAATTTTGCAAGATCCTAGTGTAGATAGTGCTATTGTGATTTTGACACCGCAAAGTAGCACAGAAATTGAAGCTACTGCCACTGCTATTGTGGAATACAAAAACAAAATGATTAAATCGGGTAACATCAAGCCAATTGTAGCTAGTTTTATTGGTGGAGACAAGGTTTTGGCAGGAATAAATATTCTGATCGCAGGGCAAGTAGCCACTGTTGGGTTTCCAGAAAATGGCATTAGGGCTTTGAGCAAAATATCTGCACCAAGAATTGTTGAGCAAAAAAGCAATATTCAAGCAAATATTCAAACTGACAGCCAAATAATTAACCCAACCAAAACCACAGAATACAACCAAGTAAACCAAATTTTGGAGAGTTTTAAACAAAAAAACCAAAGTTATTTGCCCGAATCTGACGCCAAAAAAGTAATGGAAATCTATGGCATCCCAACGGTCAAAGCTGAATTTTGCAAAACTTCTGACGAGGCGGTGAACAAAGTGGCTAGTCAATTTGGGGGAAAACTTGCTATGAAAATCATCTCACCTGACATAATGCACAAATCCGATGTGGGTGGAGTGATGCTAGGCGTTAACCCCAATGAAGTTGGCAAAAAATTTGATGAAATGATGATGACCGTTACCAAAAATGTTCCATCTGCCAAACTGGAAGGTATTTTGTGTGCCGAAATGATAGACACCAGTAAGGGTTTTGAATTTATTCTTGGTGCCAAAAAAGACGAAGCTCTTGGTACGGCAATTATGTTTGGACTGGGCGGAATTTATGTAGAGATTTTTGCCGATGTAGTTTTTGGTTTTGGGGTTTTGGATGACAATCAAATTGACGATATGATCAACCAACTAAAATCTAAACATATCTTGGAAGGAGCTAGAGGGCAACAACCTTTGGACATTGTGGCGGTCAAAAACTGTATCAAATCTTTATCTCAACTCATCAACGACTTTCCAAATATTACAGAAATTGATATGAACCCAATACTGGTAATGCCTCAAGGGCAGGGAGTAAAAGCCTTGGATACCAAAATTATTTTTGATTTGAATTAAAAGGTTACTTTTGAGGGTAGTAATTTTTATTTTTGACTAAGTATTAATTAAGCTATTTTTTTGCACAAATTTGTTTGTAAACACAAGTATCCTTTACCCAAGTACAAGCCACAGCCTGTAGAGTTACATTTGGTCAATTACCCTGTGCTAACCTTGAAATAATCAGTTTTAGTTGAGACTGTTTGTTTAATCACACTAATATTATTACCAAAAAGAACACTTGTCAATCCACAGTTCATATCTTTAGTGTTAAAGTCAGTGTATGGAGTATGAGTTTCATCTGATTTTCTAAGTTATATAAAACAAGAATATCCATCTGTTTTTACAGTTAATTAGACATCTTTCCTAATAAAAATAATTTCCAATCTAAAACTAAATAGCACAATAATTAATTCTACCTTATTAAAAAGACTGGTATGAGGAGCGTCTCTTAGCGGTATCATTTGCCCAAAGAGAGTACCCAACTTGTTGGGGGAGGGTTACCTTACTTCAACTATAGCCAATAACCCCGTTACTTCGTGACAGCCCCTTAATAAGTGGCAAACTTAGCGATGATATTTATTGATATAGGTATTTTATTAGGAAAGATGTCTAGTGAAAGGTAATTAATGCAAGTTGGAAGTGGTATACCTCAAAATTCGCTTATTGACTTGTTCTTGGCTCAAAACCGACAGTAATTCAAATGGGCTAGGAGATTTAGCTTTGCCTGACAGGGCAACTCGTAGGGGCCACAAATATGAACCAGTGTCTTTATTGTTTTCCTTGAGCCAGTTTTTGATTTTGGCTTCCCAGCTTGTTACTGATTGGTCAAAATATTGCGGTACTTCGTTGATGGCTAAAGCGTCAAAGTGCGAGTTGGAATAAATCTCTGGGTAACTTTGATTGATAAATCCTAGGATTTCAAGTAGATTATCTAAGCTTTCTTGTAGGCTAATTTTCTTCCATTTCAAGTCATCAATATCACAAGTAATATATTGCAACACGCAGCCTGATTCTGTACCAAAATCCAACAAAGTGGTGGCACGGTTTTTGTCCAAATTCCAAGCTAAATATTGTCGTTTTATGGTCTCATTTGGCTCAAAACAAACCAAGTTGTTACTATTACAAATCTCTTGCCAAATTGGATAAGTTACATAGTCATTGGTGGCAATCATATCAGATATCTCGTACCAGTCAAACAGCCATTTGTCCACACAACCTTCTTCAGTTTCAACATAACTGTCAAGTTCATCAACAGCCAACTCATAAACATAAAATGTCATATCTTTACCATCTATTTTTTGATTTTTACTGATCCACACCGATTGGGAAGCTACTTTGATATTGGCAAGAGGAATTAGTTTGTTTGGATCCAGTTGGATTTTACCTTTAGATTGGTTGCTAGTCTCTTCCAAAACTTCACGAATTAGACCTTGGTGACTAGTTTCGCCGTTGTCTCTGCCTCCACCTACACAATAAAACTGACCATCTTGACCTCGACTAGTTTTATTTTTGTTAGCAAAGATTTTTTGAGTTTTGGTGTCAACAAAATAGACATAATCTCCAATTCGGAGGTTTTTGCCTTCAAGATTGTTGGTGTTATTATTTTTTGAACGGTCAATTTTGAGCTGACTGGCACGGTAACAAAACTCAGTGAGGTTCATCATTTTGATGTATTCACGATTGAACCAAGT
>JAYWGE010000087.1:0-6548 GCA_043778455.1 bacterium | reverse complement strand
TAAGAGAGAAAAAACAAATAACCCAAGAAGATTTAGCCGTTTTATTGGATACTTCACAATCAGCCGTAGCTCGGATGGAAGCAGGAGAACAGAATTTTACCACCGAAACCCTTGACAAAATCTCCACAGCTCTCAACCAACAAATCATCAAACTAGCCGATGAAAGTATTGATTTTCGAATCAAAGGTGGACAAACTCTATCAGGAACTATTAGCACCAACACAAGTAAAAATGGAGCGATGGGTCTGCTTTGTGCCAGTTTACTCAATAAAGGTCAAACCATTCTTTATGGCATTCCTTATATCGAAGAAGTCTCTCGGATTCTTGAGGTAATGGAGAGTATTGGGGTAAATATTGATCGCAGTGGAGACAAATTGGTTATTCAATGTCCCAATAAGTTTAACCTTGAGGCTATCAATGTAATTTCTGCCAACAAAACTCGGTCTATTTTGATGTTTTTGGGAGCCTTAATTCATACTGAAAACAACTTTGTCTTGCCCAATAACCAAGGTTGCAAACTTGGTAAACGAACCATTTCAGCACACTTGTATGGCTTGGAAAAATTTGGTGTCAAGATTAAAGTCAAAGAAACGGGTTATTTTGTAGAATCCAAAACCTTACGATCTGCCGATATTGTGATGTACGAACAAGGCGACACAGCCACCGAAAATATCCTTATCGCCACAGCCAAACTAGATGGAATTAGTACAATTCGGTTTGCAAGTACCAACTATATGGTGATGGATGTAATTGGATTTTTGAGAAAATTAGGTGTTAGCGTGGAACAAAACGGACACATTATTACCGTTACAGGTAAGCCCAATATTTGTGCGGATGTGGAATATCACAACAGCGAAGACCCGATTGAAGCAATGACATTTTTGGCAACAGGAATTACTAGCCATTCCAATATTACTGTAGCTCGGTGTCCTATAGATTTCCTTGGTTTGGAGATGATGAAGCTAGACAAAATGTGCTTAAAATACAAAATTAGTAAGCCGTATCTGTCCCAAAATCAGTTTAGTCGTCTGGTGGACATCACAGTTTTTCCATCCAAGCTAATTGCCTTACAAGACAAAATTTCGGCTCAACCTTTCCCTGGTCTTAATATTGACAACTTGCCATTTTTTGTACCAATTTGTACCCAAGCCCAAGGTACGACTATGATCCACGATTGGACTTATGAAGATCGGGCTATTTATTTTACAGAGCTAAAACGACTAGGCGCCAAAATACTTTTGGCTGATCCACACAGGGTTTTTGTGGAAGGAGTAACCGAGTTTTTACCTACCCAAATGATTTGCCCACCAGCCCTCAGACCCAGTATGTTGATACTAATTGGGATGTTGTCCGCCAATGGCACCAGCACACTTCGCAATGTTTATTCTATCAAAAGAGGCTACCAAGAAATAGCCGAACGACTCAACAGCCTCGGCGCAAAGATAGAAGTAATCAGCGGGATTTAGACATATATTTCAAATATTTATTTAACCAGCAATTCTTGACAACTAACGCTAAAAGTAGTTTAATTAATAATATGCACAACAACAATTTGGAGTCTAAAACCATTTACCAGCACCGCCAAAACTGGAAATACCGATTGCTAGAATCTTTTACAGGGCTTACAGCTTTGGGCTTTATTATGATTATGGTAGGCTTGGCAATTTTTAATCCGTCGCTTTTGGCGATGTTTCTTATTGTGTACAGTTTTTTTATTGTACTAAAATCAGGGCTTCACACAGTTTACACTTTTTATACTTTTAGCAATATCTATCGCTGGGAAAACATTCAGTGGGTAAATTTATTGCAGATAATTAAGCTGGATCAAGAGACTAAAAAAGAAGGTCAAACTAGCCTTGCTATTGCTGAAATGACCAAAATTGGTGATTTGTATCCAACTAAAATGAACTGGACAGACGAATGGCAAGAATTTAGTACAGTTTACCAAAACAATCAAAACACTAAGTTTGCCGACCCAAACAACCTATTTCAAATTATTTTTGTACCAATTTATAACGAAAGTGTGGAGGTAATGACCCAATCGCTAAGGCGAATTTTTGAATCTGGCTATGATCTTAGTAAGATTTGGGTGGTAATTGCCCGAGAAGGTAGAGCTGGAGATGAATTTAATGACACAATCAAAGCCAAAATACAAAACTTGGACTGGACAAATGTGATTGAACTGGATGAACAAAACTTGAATTTGGTTTATGGAGATCACAGCAAAGTTAATTCTTTTGATGAGCTTAAAATAGATTTTGACCCAAATAAACTGCAAATTATTCTTGCCAAACACCCCGATGGAATGGTGGGCGAGATCAAAGGCAAAGGCTCAAACTTGGACTGGGCAGGACGACAAGTTTCCCTCCTTGCTAATAAACATAAACTAGACGACGAAACCACAGTAATAACAGTTTTAGATTGCGACTCAAGGCCTGGTAAGAATTTTTTTCAGATTTTGGCATTTAGATTTTGTATGACTCCCGATCGAGAAAATGTTGGTTTTCAGCCCATTCCTGTATTTACCAATAATTATTTTGATAGCACTATTTTATCTTCTCTGGTGGCTACGGGTACGACACTGTGGAATTTTGTACAAAGCTCTATCCCTGAGGAAATTCACCATTTTGCCAATTATTCGGTGTCATTATCTCTTCTTCGCAATACCAATTTTTGGGTCAAGGACTTAGTGTCTGAAGATAGTTTGTTTTTTGACAAGAATTTTTGTGAGCTAAATGGACAATATAGATCCTTACCAACTTTTGCCTATTTTGAAAGCGATGTGGTAGAAAGTCCCACTTTTGGCGAAGCCTTGCTCAATCAATATAAGCAACTTAGACGCTGGGCATATGGCGGAGTGGAGGGAATGTCGTATTTGGGTAGGCGGTTATTGCTGGAAGAAGAGGGTAAAAAAATGGATGGTCGCAAGAAATTTATGATATTATTTAATGAGTGGATTGGGCATTTTTTGTGGTCTACTATGCCGTTTGTGTTTGGATTTGTTATTTTTTTGCCAAGTATATTTAATCGGGAATTTGGGAGTAGTGTCCTTGCCAACAACCTCAGTTTTTTCTCGCAGTATTTTAGTATGATCACCTACACAATCGTGTTTCTCAACGGTTTTGTCATCACCCACTACATCCAGACTAGGTTTTATCACAAAGATCAAAAGTTATCTTGGCACAATTATCTTGATTTATTACTCCAAACAGCATTGTCTCCCATTTTTTTCTCCATTTGGTTTTTACCTCCAATAGAAGCACAAATCCGTGGTATATTGGGTCAGTACTTGGGTTTTTGGGTTACTCCAAAGGGAAAATAATTACTCAGATAACCACTCAAAGTAAGCCTATAATTTGCTTTCTAGCACAGCTACTAAAGTGTCAATATCGCTTTGTTTTAATTTATCTATTTCAAAAAATGTCTCAAGCTCGGGTATTTCATCTCTTAAATCAGAATAAACACTAGAATTTGATATTGAAAGACCGTTATAGAACAAAATTCCATAAATCATTTTATCCAAACTATTGCCCTTTCTAAAATAATCTTCGTAATTATATTCAATGTCCGTTGGATAAAAAGCTCCATCTTTAAAAACTAAATTTTTAGGATCTAAATCAGCCGTAAATCCACCATCTATATCGTATAATTTGAGAAAATTTATCATAGTTTTTATCACCCCTTGTCTTGAAACTTCAAACACGCCACCTTCAGAAGTAGTTTTTCCAAAATCTTCTCTTTTTGCATATATTCTACCTTGATTTTCTGTACCTCTATCGTTCAGACTACAATAAGGAATATCTATTGGAAATATTGCACCATTTTCAATTTTCTCTCTGAGCGTTTTTAATTCTGCGAGATATTCTTGGTTATAATCAACTGACTTAATCTCAGCAATGAGAACTCCTTTTGTCTCTGATTCATAGACTATCTTGTGCCGTCCTTCACCTCTAACAACTCCTGTACTTTGCACTTCACCTAACATCAAAAAAGGAATTTGGAAATCATTGCATCTTGTTGAAATATCAAAATCTTTGGCAAATTGCCTCTCTATCCTAGCTTGTTGTAAAATTATTAATTTAGCTTTACAAATCAACTCATTTAATTTATCAGCCACCCAGTTTGGATTTTCGCATTGTTTTTCTTGCGGTAGTGATTCTAACATTTTGGTTTGGTTTTAATTTATTTTGCTATTGTTATAAATATGTGGTTTTTTAAATCTTCTAATAATTCTTCTGAGCTTGTAGAGTTTGAAACAAATGAATGAATTTTAATTTGAGGTAACTTTGGTACATCTTGATTTTGAAGTGCTATTTTTAGGTATTTCATGCTTTGTTGTGTATAAAAATTAGACCTAATAACAAAATCTGAAAGTGAACTATGATTATTAAAAGAATAAATTAATTCTAATCTGCTACAAAAGTATTTATTTAGATATTCCAAAACTTCTTCTGTTGTAAATTCTTTTTTTTCTATCTCTAAATTTTGTCTGCCAGCTGATCCATCTCCTTGCCAATTAACCCAAGAATTATGAACAAAACCACCGTTGTTAAAGTTATCTTTAATCCTCCTTGGGTCTGAGCAGAAAGAATTACCAAAAATATGTTGAGGAATAACACCTTTTTCCTTTAGACCGAGAGCAAATTTTACATCTTCTCCGCTACCTTCTGTACCAAATGAATATATATTATTGTTACCGTAATGACTTAACCTAAATGCAGTATTTCCACCTTGAGCAGAGACATATTTATATTTTAAAATCTCTCTAATTTGTTTTATATTTGTAGCTTGAATTAAATAGTTAATCCTTGCAAGTATTACATTGAGGTCGTACAAAAAATTACCTGAGTTTCTTTCAAATATATAACCTCCACTACCATATTTACTATCATCTATTTTATTTACATAATTCTCAAGATAGTATGGGGATATTCTTGTGCAATCTACATCATTGCTAACTATAACAGGATTTGTATCAGTATATTGAAATACATTTTGAGTTACTAACATAGGTATATGTCTTATCATACCCATTGAAAACACACCTTCTCCTTCCCATCTGTGAGTAAGACCAAAAACATTCAAATTTGGATATTTATCTTTCATCTTTTGAATATGTTCTGATACAGTATCTTCAGCATCTTGATTGCCATTTATAAATAATATTAGCATTTTTTCTTCAGGAGATAAACTTTGATTTGCATGGCTTTCTATTATTCCTTTGATGTTTCCCCCTTCAAACATACCACAGGGTGCAACTTGAATTATTTTAATTTGAGACAGTTGTTCCGCATTTAAAGGTATTTGTTCTGCTAATTTTAGAGCAAGTTTTTTTGCATAGTTACTTCTCCTCTCAAATTGAGCTTCTGAAACAGTTTTGGTGTTTTCTAATGATCCAAGGATAAGAGGTACAGGTTTTTCTAAGTTTCTACCCCCCCCTATTGAAATATTTAAGCTTGATTCTTCTTGTATTTGCAATTGTGATTCTAACATTTTGGATCAGTTTTTGAGTTATTTATTTTTTAATTATACCACATATTTTAGTTTTTGTAAAACGCGGTTTATTATTTTTATTGAAATAGATCTTTTACAACGGTTAAAACAACGGTTAAATGAAAGTTAATTTTGTAGTAGTTTTATATTAAACAGCTTGAATCAACAAATCTTGACAAAATAGCCAATAAGTGTAATAATTTTAATATATGTCCAACCAAACACCAAACTCAGACACACATTTAGAAGCCAGCCTAGAAAACAACCTAGAAACATCGTCAGAAATTAGTTTAGACACACAATTTCTTGTTCCCGTTGCCCTTGAAGACCGTGTTGAGGTCAAGGTTTTGGAGGATGAAATGCGATCTAGCTACCTCAAATACGCCATGAGCGTCATCGCTTCTCGTGCTTTGCCAGATGTTCGTGATGGTCTCAAGCCAGTACATAGAAGAATTATTTATGTGATGGACAAAATGGGATTAACCCCGGGTGCCAAATTCCGAAAATGCGCCCAAGTGGTCGGTGAAGTGATGGGTAAATATCACCCTCACGGCGACAGCTCTATCTATAATGCTCTTGCTCGTATGGGTCAGGATTTCTCTATGCGGTATATGATGGTTGATCCCCAAGGAAATTTTGGAAGTATTGATGGTGACAACCCCGCTGCTATGCGTTATACTGAGTGTCGTATGACCAAAGCAACTGTTCTGATGACTGTGGATATTGACAAAGATACTGTGGATTTTGTGGACAACTATGATGGATCCATGAAAGAGCCAAAGGTTCTCCCTGCCCTTCTTCCCAATCTTCTGATCAACGGTCAAACTGGTATTGCCGTGGGTATGGCTACCGAAGTTCCGCCTCATAATCTTGGAGAAGTGTGCGAGGCAACTATTGCTCTTATTGACAATCCTGATCTAACTATTGAGGAATTAATGCAGTGGATCAAAGGCCCAGATCTCCCTACAGGTGCCACTATTTATGGCAAAGCCGATATTCTCAAAGCCTACCAAACAGGGCGAGGTAAATGTGCAGTCAGATCCAAAGCTACTTGT
>JAYWGE010000086.1:0-6596 GCA_043778455.1 bacterium | reverse complement strand
TTGTTAAATTTTGTTTGGGTAAGAGAACACCTGCCCCAAAACTACCCCCACCTGTAGAGTTTATTTTGTGCTTGAAGCTGTGGTTAGTGTTATATTTTTTGAAGAAATTAATAAGCATATTATTTGGTTTGATTTCTAGTTTGATTTTAAATTTTAGAGAATAAATTGCAAAGATATCTTATAGTAGTAAGTATAGCTGATTTTTTGTTTTTTTACAAGAGCAATTTTTTGTGTTTTTGTGTGTTTAAAAACTTTATATTGACAAAATGCTAAGAATAAACCACACTTACTAGTAAGTAGCCAATTCAAAAATTAATTCAAAACTAAAACCAAGCACCAACCACAATGTCCGAACCTATCAATCTGTACAACACCAACCAAAATATAAGTCAAAATACTAAGCAAAACACCAATGTTCATATACCTGTAATGTTAGATGAAGTCAAAAACTACCTCTTGACCAATCGCTTGGAGATATTACAACAAAAATCACAAGAAAACCCACAAGAAAAAACTGTCAATCTTTTTGACGGCACACTTGGTGGTGGTGGCTATACCCAAGAATTTATCAACATCGCCAATACCCATAACCTTAATCTCAATCAGTATTCCAGCGACCTTGACCAGACGGCAATAGACCGAGTTTTGAGCTACATTCAATGTCCCGACCACATAAATCTTGAGCTAAGACAAGGTAACTTTGCAGATGTGATAGAGCAATTTGAGGATGAGTTTTTTGATGGAATAGTCGTTGATCTTGGGTTTAGTAGTAACCAATTGGAAGTCAGTGGTAGAGGATTTTCGTATTTGCATCGCGACGAACCTTTGGATTTGCGATACGACCAAAACACCAGCCATTCGTGTTCTTATAGGCTTTTGGCAATTCACAACTGGCAACAATTGGGCAAGATTATTTATGATTATTCCGGTGAAGACCTAGCAGCAAGGATCGCCAAGGCTGTTTATAACAGCAACAAAAAAACACCGTGGACAGTGGGTGAGTTTGTGGATTTGGTTATTACCGTTATACCAATTACAGCTCTCAAACGCAAAAACCAAATTATGTCTCGGGTATGGCAAGCGCTCAGAATTTGGGTCAACGGTGAATTTGATTCACTCAATAAGTTTTTGCCAATTGCTTTAACCAAGCTAAATAAAGGTGGCAGACTAGTCGTTGTATCTTTTCACTCACTAGAAGATAAAATAGTAACCAAATTTATGCGAGATGAATGTAAGCCTGTATCCGAAGATGATTTTGGTAATAAAACTTTTGACTACAAACTCCTCACCGTCAGACCCCTTGCCCCTACCCCAGCCGAAATTACTGCCAATCCACGATCGCGATCTGCTATGACTCGAGTTATTGAAAAGCTGAATTAGGAGCTCATCTTTGCAAAGAGACTAGTTACTAATTTAAATTTAAGTATTTTATAGAAAGATTTTTAATAGAAGTTGAAGAGATCTTTCGCTTTGCTCAAGATGACAAATCCTAGTAAACTCCTATGAATCACTGTAAATTTAGTCAATTTATTGATCAATATCTGTGTTGTGTATTTTTAATTAGATTTAGCTATAACTTCAAAATACCTCTCCATCATCACCTCGGTGCTAAATCGTTCTTTGACTAAATTATGAAGGTTTTGCTTGTACTCCAAATTCATATAAATCTCCTTGTTATTCAAAAAATAATTAATTTTGGTTGCCAAATCTTGACAATCTCCTACCCTAAAAACCAACTCTTGCTCCTGTTTATCTGTAAATTTTTTGGCTTCAATAAAGGGTGCAATATCACTAGTAACAACAGGCAATCCGCGTTCAAACGCTTCTAGTAAAACTAATGAAAAACCTTCTTGGTAGCTTGGAAACACAAACAAATCTAACTGCTCATAAAAACTTTTGGTGTCGTTTACAAATCCCGCAAATTCAACTGTAATGTTACTTGGTAACTTAAACTCTGTTTGAAGAGTATGAAGCAAATTTTGTAGTTTTTGTTTTTCAGAGCCATCACCCCCAATTATAATCTTGATAGGAGACTTAGATTCTACAAACTGCAATGATTTAATGAGAATATCACAGGCTTTTTCGGGATGTAACCTTGCCAAAAATCCAATAGTAATAGTTGTATCTACATCTTTAGGTTGGTAATTTTTATAGTCATAGATCTTGACGCCGTTATAAATTACTATTCCGCCAACTGACTGGCAACCTGCACTATTCCAGAGTTGCTTTTGAGAATTGGATACAAAAGTTACTGCACTTTTACTCCAACACAGCGACAACAAAAAATTAATTGGAAATAACTTGAATATCTTGGGAACACTGGAGGAATGCACCATAAACAAGGCATGTTTACCCAATAATAATTTGATTAGAGGTATCACAAAAAAAGTTTCGCAGTGGCTCGTGGGCGACACAATCAAATCTGCCAACCTAAAGGTATCCCAAAACCTAATAACCTGCTTGATACCCAATAAAACTGAAATGGGAAACAGTAACAAATTTTTGATAGAGACAGGCTCAAAACCACAACCATTCCAACCTTTAGTCAAAGTTGCGGTATAATTGTTAGAATTTTTGGACTTAAAAAGATCGTAAACCGCTTTGGAAGAACCAATGAAAATATGTTGACACTCAGGGTTTGAACTAGATATTGAAGCTGTAAAATCATCCAAAAACTTTTCTCCACCACCATATTGGGAACTAATCGGACTAGATAGATATACTATTTTTTGTAGTTTGGTCATATTTTTAAGTGTAACCCAATAGGTAAAATAAGTCAAGTACTGGCAAAGTGAAGATAAAAAAACTCTCAAAAAAATTCTTAGTAATCCAAGGAACTGACAGTGCTAATTTTCATTTTAATTGTCTTCATAATGGCCCAGCACGGAAATTACAGTAACTATGATTTGATTGTCTTGAACTTTGTAAATAATTCTGTTTTTTTGATCTAGTCTTTTGGAGCAATACCCAGCCAAATCGTGTTTTAATCGTTCAAATTTGTAGTCTTTGGAATATGGATCAGTGGCGATATTTGATATTATCAAGCTAATTTTTTGGATTAATTTGGCATTTTGAATTTTTTTTTAGCTGATTTATACTTTCTTTAGTGTATTTTATAGTAAACATATTAATACAAAAGTTTTATTCCAAGTTGTTTTTCTACAGCTAAAACCTCCTCATCAGTGGCAATTTCTGGGTTATTTTCATAGTTATAGATAGCCACTCGCTCTTGTACACTCAAATCATTACCATCGTTGGAATTAATAATCGCCATATTGACAGGCACAGATTGGGTATTAATAATGGCTCGGCTAAAAATCCTAAAAGCATCGTTGAGAGAAATACCAACTTTTTTGCAAATAGCTTCGGCTTGATCTCGGTCTTCTTTGGGCATTCGGGTTTGGACGACGATAATGGACATATAGTTTGGTTTTTTTTAGATTTTAAATTAGGTTTACGATGTTTATATTATTTGTACAGTGTGTTTGTAATATAATTGTACTGTAATTGTAATATTTTGTCAAGTTTGACTTTTTATTAAGTAGTAAATCTTTTCGTTCAAAGCAATTCTGTGTGAAAGTCTGTGAAAGTCTATAATGTTTGAGTATACACGCTCATTGACATAGATTTGGTTGGCATAAATGGTAAAATAACTATTTGGTTGTTGGTGTTTTGAATAAGTTGTCGCACTTTAGGTTTGAATTTGAGGATGTTAACTTGACAACATTTTTTTTTTTTACATATAATTAAACATAGGTATTATCCTATAATTTTCAAATTTGGTGCATCAAAAATTTCTTATATTTTATAGATTTAATACTAATTCTAATATTAATAATTTTATCATATTTTTATCAAAATTATAATTTTTCTTATGTTTAAAAAACTACTTTTAGCAGTAAGTTTACTTTCTGTCGCTACAAATTTTATTTCTATAGTTTCTATTTCTGCCCAAACCTCTAACTCTTTGATTTCAAGTGTTGTTACAATAAACGATCAAAATGGCAATGGTCAATTAGATGTAAATTTGCTAGATATCAAGACTAATGGAAGTTTGATAGTAGAATTGGAGGATAGTAAAATAATTGAGATTACACCTTCTGTAGTAGATGCACTAGAAAAAATGGCAAACAATAACAAAGACCAATCCTTGGCTACTCCATCAAATAA
This sequence comes from bacterium, assembly GCA_043778455.1. GTDB lineage: Bacteria > Patescibacteriota > JACMRA01 > JACMRA01 > JACMRA01 > JAYTWQ01. The sequence goes on along the minus strand of JAYWGE010000086.1, from coordinate 2,426 downwards.
GTTTGCTGCTGTTACAAAAACAATCAATGCAATTTGGAGTTCTGCAAAAAACAAAGTTGGTAGCGTCTTTACATCTGCTTACAATTATTGTAAAGGAAATATTGGTAATGCTTACAGTTGTTACGAAATAGCAAGTACAGTTTGTCAGTGGTTTGGCAAGTGTTAGTTAATTTATTTATAATTTATACCCTTTCATGAGGGTTTTGTACCGTTTTTTATATGAATTTCAAAACTAAAAATATTAAAATATTAATGTTGGGTGTTGGGTTAAATTTTTTATCTGTAATAATTTTTGGTATACCACAAATAATAATTAGCACCTTTAGTAACTATTCAAATGATATTTCTGATCTTGCTATTACAAATGATATAGATATTCTTTTGCAAAAATTTGAACCTAGTATAGTTTTGTTACTCTCTTTTATTATTCTTTGTGTAATTAGTCCAATTTTTGAAGAATTTATTTTTAGATATTGGCTTAGTGGTAAAAATAAAATTTTACTTACTTTTAGTCTAATACTTTTTTTGTTTGTTTTGTTAAGTTTTAATAGTTTAACTATGCCTTATTTTGTATGGCTAGTAATTAATCCAATAACTATTTTTCTACTTTTAAAATTTACTAATTTTCAAACTTGGTTGCAAAAAACACCTCTTCAAAACATATTATTGTCTAGTTTGGCTTTTATGGTCGTACACAGCGCAAATATTGGTAATTCTATATTAAACTTAAGCTTCTCTGTTTATGCCATTGCAATGCTCAATTATTTGTTTGCTGGTCTAGTTTTTGGAATAATTAGAATAAAATTAGGTATCAAATGGTCAATACTCACACACTCTATTAGAAATTTTATAGCTTTTTTGTTTGTGGTTGACATTCTTAAAAATACTTATATTACTATAATTTGTGCTACAGTTGGAGTTCTATTTATTTTATATAGTTTTTATTGTGTTTTTTATTGTACATTAAAAGAGAAATTATTGTATTTTGGGTTTTTAAATATTTCAAAAAAATTAACTAAGACAATAACAGTAGGTATTATATTGCTTATAGCTATATTTGGAAATATATTACATAGTCAATATGTTTTTTTGTACAAAGAATCTGCAAGAAAAAAAGAGTACAGTTTACTTGGCGATATAGAAAGTTTTTGGTTTCAATCTTTTTTTGATAGTATTAAAAATCCTGCCGTTATAGCTATTATTGATACTCCTATTTTTGATAAACACAAAGAAATGGAAGGTAAAATATTTAAAAAAGATTGCTTGATAGTTGATTGTGAAAACTGCGAAAATAATAGATGCGATCACGCCACGGAAATTGCTGGAATTATTGGGTATGTCTCACCATCTACCAAAATTTGGGCAATACAAAGTATTGACTCTGATCTTGGGTCTTCCGAAATACAGTATAATCAAGCTTTACAACTGGTGCTAGATTACATTAAATCAGCAAATAGGATTGATGTTGTAAATATTAGCTGGAACACATCCGATCTTTTTGAGGGTAATTGTGATAATTTTAAACCAAAGACAACTGAGCTTATGGGACAAATTGTAAAATTAGGGACAAAAATTGTAGTTTCAACTGGTAACGATGGTAATTTTGACAAAAAAGCATTTCCAAGTTGTATCTCCACTGTTTATTCTGTTGGATCTGTAAGTAATTTGAATGATGGTAAAGTTTCAACTTTTTCAAATGGAGGAAACAATGTTAATTTTTTGAGTGTAGGCGAATTACTTAGCGTACCAAAATATGACAAAAAGCGTTTTGATAAAATGACCAAAAACTATGGTACAAGTATATCTACGGCAATAGTTTCTGCAATAGTTTCCAATAGATTATTGACTGATAAACCCATCAGCACCAAAGACAAACTTTTACAATTTAATTAATTTTCATTAAGTGGTAAATCCTTTTATTCAAAGCAATTTTGTGTATAGGTCTGTGAATGTTGACAAGGAAGGTATATCAAAATTAAGGTCTCCCTTTGAAAGGGAGGTTTTTTGTTATTATCTTCGTATATTTAACTATGCAGCCACATCTTCCATTTTGATATGACCAATGAAGTCCATTTTGCCGATATTTAGACCAAGAGATCTGAGGATATTATATGCAGTTGTGATGTGGAAATAAACATTAGGCATCGCAAAACTATTGACATACACGCTCATTGACATAGATTTGGTTGGCATAAATGGTAAAATAACCACTCTATTGTCGGCATCTTGAAGGTCTTCAGATTTGATAGAATTGATAAAGTCCAAGGTTTTTTGGAGTCTAATTACCAGCTCTGCAATTGTGGTTTCATCGTCTTTCATTTTGGGAGCTTCAATATCGCTTAGTCTACCTGCAAGACCTTTGGCAGTATCAGAAACGATTTGAATTTGCCGAGATAAGGGGAACATATTGGGTGTAATTCGGCTAG
>JAYWGE010000085.1:0-6692 GCA_043778455.1 bacterium | reverse complement strand
ATTTTACCAAATTACACAATCGGATATTACAAAAAATTAGTAATCAAAAACCTTATTCAGCCCTGAGGCACAGATTAATATTAGCATCTCTTAGTTTGATTAGTTTTATCATGATGCTTTTGGCGACTATTTCTTTGACGCTATTTTTTTGGGATATTTCTTATTTTTTTGCCAAAACTCCTGTTTCTAATATAAAACCTAGAGAATTATTCAATGATTTATTGGAAGCTAGTTTGTTTGAACTCACACTTATTGCAGGTATTGGTGTGATCGTTATTTATTTTTTGTATCGCCAAACCGACTTGCCATTTGTAAAAGAGCGACGAGCAATTTTCCTTTCTATCGTTGGGTCTATTTGTATTTTGTCGTTTTTGGGTTATTTGGCAATTGATTTTTTAGATCAGAAAAAAGTAGGTATCCAAAACTTTGAAAGTCAAGTCCAAAAACTTCCCCACAGAAAAAAGAGAAATATAGCGCGACCAATTACGGATTAAATTCAGACTAAAATTTATCTATTACCATAGAACCTTTTTGCAATTAAATTAAAACATTAAAAAACACCTCATTTTTACCGCTACAATTTCAAAACAAACTGAAATACACTCAAACTGTCATCTTGAGCAACGCGAAAGATCCCCTCAAGCGTGATAGTAATTAGATTTGATGGCTGGGGCAATTTTAACTATCCTACTTTCTACCAAGTAGTTTTTTAAGTTTCTTACGAAGATTTTTAAGTGATAACTTGCTTTCAATTTTATCTATTTTTTGGTTAATTCTATCTTCATCGCCGTTATTTAGCTGACCGTCAAACCACATCTCAAACAGTTCTGGGTCTATAGCATTGACCAAATCTCTAAAAATCATTCTGTCGCTATACACATTTCTTGCCCTACCGATTAGCTCCATCATCGTTGTCGTTCTCTGATCTTTATTTTGACTTTGCCATTTGTTTACAAATTTTGTTGTGTAGTCTTCTTTGTATTCCCATTCTTCTGTAAAACCACCTTGCTCAAAACCATAATTATCAAAAACTCTTCTAATAGTTTCCCCATCTAGCTCAGCCAACAAACCAACTATTCGGTTGCCAAGATCAAATAATTCTTTGTAACCATCAGCAACATGCTCTTCTTCTTGAACACTACATGCCCACCATTCTTCTTGTAATTTACCCTTACTATCCCACTCTTCCTTCTCCTCATTATACAAATTTTCCATAAACCCAACAGTGTCTATACATCCATTATATCTAAGATTAGGCGTAGCTGCATGTGTTTTCTCGTGTTTTAAAACATCTTTCCAATAACCGTTGTGTATCTCAAAGCTAGAATTTACAAAAATTATACTAGGAAAATCCTCATTTACAAAAGCTTCATTAGTAGATTTAGATAATTGAGCTATTTTGTAGGTTTCAATACAACTTTCTCTTAGTTTGGTGTATTCTTGCTCGTTTATTTCTTGAGGATTACCGTCTGGATCAAAAACAACATAAAAAAGTTTTGCTACCACACCTTCACTATCTAGCCAATATTCACTGCAATCATAACCTATTTTGACAGCTTCTGAATTTTGCTCACTTTCAAGACTTATTTCTCTATATCCTACTAAATCCTTGCTTGTGTCTTTGCTGACGGGCATATCACCTCGCCAAAAGAAATTTTCTGTACCTTTGATATCTTCTTCTGTGCCTGTACCAAATTTTTCAGGCATAATGTGTAATAATTTTATTTTTCTGTTCTTCTTATAATAATTATACTCCAAATACTGGCTATGGTCAAATTGTGATGACCTTAGTTTGAATTGAGTGGTTTGATTTGACAATTTAACAAGAATCAGTAACAATTACTAATATGTCTGACAATATTTCCAACACAACCACCAATGCTAACGCCAATACTAATTTGAACCAAGTGGCTATCATCGGCTTGGCACCAATGGGCAAAAACTTTGCTAAAAACTTTGCTAGTCGCAATATTGCCACAGCTGTCTACAACCGATCTTTCCAAAAAACTCAAGAATTGCTGGACGAACAAAAAGCTGAACAAAAAACTAATATCACAGGTTATGCCGAGCTTTCAGACTGTATCAAAAGCCTTAGTTTGCCTCGTAAAATTTTCCTATTGGTCAAAGCAGGAGCAGGAACCGACCAAACCATTGAGCAAATCCTCCCTATACTGGACAAAGGCGATATTTTGATTGATTGTGGCAATACACTGTACAAGGACACCATCGCTCGGCAACAAAAACTAGAACCATCAGGTATTCATTTTGTGGGTTGTGGGATTTCGGGTGGTTATGAAGGAGCTTTACTTGGGCCATCCTTGATGCCTGGTGGTGAGCCAGAAGTGGTCAATCAATTATTGGAAGTCCTTGGGCCAGTGTCTGCCAAAGATTTTTTGGGTCAAGATTGTGTTGCCAATGTTGGATTAGGCGGGGCAGGTCATTTTGTCAAAATGGTTCACAATGGTATAGAATACGCAATGATGCAGGGTATTGCCGAAGTTTATGATGTACTCAAAGCTCTCCAAATCAGCAACCAAGAAGCCAAACACTATTTTGAATTTATCAACACAGGTGAAAATAAAAGTTTTCTTTTGGATATAACCGTGGATATTCTGGGAGCCAAAGATAACCTTAGCGACGACCTTAGTAGTTCCCTTCTTGATGTGATTGACAGTCGAGCAGGAGCCAAAGGTACTGGTAAATGGACAGTGGAAGCGGGTATGGATTATGGAGTCGCTGTGCCAAATATCTTTGCAGGTCTCAATGCCCGAGTAATGAGCGAAGTGTGGCATCAATATCAATCTCAAATTGACAAAATCACTATCAAATTTAAAGACAGAGAAAATATTGACCCAGAAAAACTCAAGGAAATTCTACATAATGTGATCTATTCCGTTTTTGTAACTAGCTACTGGCAAGGACTAATGCTGATCAACCAAGCCAATAAAGACAACAATTGGAATATTAACCTAGCTGAGGTACTCCGAATCTGGCAAGGTGGTTGTATCATTAGATCTCAACTACTTGTAACTCTTACTAATCTGTACAATAAAGATAAAACCGATAGTGATTTTGGTAGTAACTTAGTATTTCCAAGCGATATATTTGCCAAATCTCTTTTGAATATAATTAATTTCGAGCGAATGAGTCTGTTTTTGGATATTTCCCCTGCCAAGCCCGTCATTGATTCCGCCAAGAACTATTTGATTACTATTTTGTCTCCAAGCACTCCTCAAAACTTAGTTCAGGCTCAACGCGACCATTTTGGCTCTCACACCTACAAAAGAACCGATCGCGACGGAGTGTTTACCAACGGTTGGAATTAAATTGGAGAGAGTACTGTTGACAATATATATATTTTGTGTTATATTTTAAATAGCTCAAAGCTACAATAACTATTTTTTAAAATTACCAAAACTATTTGTAAAACTATTTCTATATGCAAGAACGACTTAATCCAAATAATATTTTAGAAGAAGATATGGGGGGGGGTAACACCAACAGCTGAATCCTTAGGTATTCAAACTGTAAATATGGAGCAATTTGCAGTCCAACCAGTTCAAGCCACTACACTAGAAAACCTAAAAAAACCAAAATCACATGCAAGAAGATTACTAGAACTTAGTGCAATAGCTGGAATAATATCTATTCCCTTCGTTTTTACTGCATGTGATGACTTTGGAGGTGGACTTCCACAGGGAGCTCAATTAGAATCTCCAACAAAACAAGCTCAAGCTCCAACTATTCAACAAATTGTAAACCAAGCAATTAACCCTAATAATCCAGCTTAAATTATTTAAAAAACAAAATTGTCCCATAAATAGGGATGTTTTTTATTACACTTAAATGGATCTTTTGCTTTGCTCAAGATGACATTGATTACAAACTTGGTCGCTTATATTGTCTGTTTTAACTTCTGATTGAATAGGTTTATCTCATAGCTTCCATAATAATCTGAGCGGATTTACCGTTGCCAAAAGGATTGTACCAAGTTACGGTGCGGTTTTTGAGGATTTCAAATTTGGCTTTAATGTCATCAGCTGTTATTTCATCTAGCAATATTGCTCCACCAACTTCCACGCTTTCGGGTCTCTCAGTGTTGGTTCTGAGGATTATAGTTTTCTTCTCAAGGATACAGCTTTCTTCCTGAATACCTCCACTATCAGTAAAAATCATCTCACTGTAATTCTGCAACAGAATAGAATTCAAAAAACTAGTTGGTTTAATAACTTTAATTTGTGAATATTGGGCAATTAGATTAGTTTGTTGATCAAGTCGCGGGTGAGCAGGAAAAATACAAATCAAATCTTCAGCTTTACATATCTCATTGATTCCTTCAAGGATATTTTGGAAACACTCAAGATTGTCGGTATTACTGGGGCGGTGGCAAGTTAGTAGTACAAATTTTTGGTTTTTGAGGTTGAGCTGATCAACAATCGTTTCAAAACTAGGTTTTTGGTCTTTGCACAAATAAATTGCGTCCACAATGGTGTTGCCTGATACTATTATTTTTTGATCAGAGATTCCTTCACCAAGTAAAATATTTTTTTGAGCCTGAGTAGGTGGGAAAATATAATCGGCAATGTGATCCACGATAATTCTATTGATTTCTTCGGGCATATCCCTGTCATAACTTCTCAGGCCACCTTCAATATGAGCTACTTTTATGTGCATTTTGGTAGCGACTAATGCCCCTGCCATTGTGCTGTTAGTGTCGCCTTGCACGAGTAAGTGAGTTGGTTTTTCTGTTTCCAAAATTTGCTCAATTCCTAGTATCATCTTGGCGGACATAACTGCGTGGCTCCCAGATCTGACATTGAGATTGTAGTTGGGGTAGCTGATATTTAATTCTTCAAAAAACGCCTTATCCATGCTGGTGTCATAGTGCTGATTGGTGTGGATTACAAAATGGTCTAGCTTATGATCCTGACAATATTTGATAATTGGATAAAATTTGATAATTTCTGGTCTGGTACCTAGCACAATGCAGTATTTATTTTGGCTTTTGTTTGTTTTGTTATTCATATTTTTGATTAACTTAAGTACATAAAATTGGCTAATCTTATCAAAACTTCGCGTGTAGCCAAGCAATCTCCCAAGGCGTCGTGAGCGGTAAATGACTCTTGTTTGATACCTAAAATATCTTTAAGACCACCTTTACTGGACAAACTAGTGATAGGAAATGGCTTAGGTTTGTTTTGAAGATCAGCTTGGAGGTTGATTGCATTAACCATAGCTTTGGTGTCAATAAAATCATTGCCAAACTTTTTGTTAAGCTCCAAGTGTAAGTTACATTCCATAAAAACCTGATACAAAAACGCATAATCAAAAGGGAAAAACTGGGCAATGACAATTGGTTTTCGGTTGGGAAAATGTTCGGTCAACAAATCCAAAAACAACTCACACATAGCCTGATAACTGATTCCAGCATAGATTCTGTCTAGGCTAAAACCTGTAATAACCAGAGATTCTGGAGCGATATCAAAGGGTTCATTAGGGCAAATATCAATACAAAACCGAGAGATTTCGTTGAGTTGTTCGTCCAAGACCATAGCCGCCAGTTGGATGAGTCCATTTTTACCAAAGTAAAAACCTGTAGTTTCGGTGTCAATTATGAGATATTTTGCGTACATTAGAAAGGTGCTTTAGAAGTTTTAAGGTAGGTTTTTTGTGATTTTAAGGCAGATAGTTGAGGGGGTTTTGTTTTGTTTTGTTTTGGATAACTTCAAAGTGAAGATGAGTACCGGTGCTGTTGCCTGTATTCCCCATTTGTCCAATGGCTTGACCTTGCGATATTGGTTGACCTGCGTTTACATAAATCTCATTAAGGTGGGCATATAAGGTTTTTAGTCCGTTACCGTGATCAATCACCACCGCATTTCCATAGCCATAAACGGTATACCGATAAACATCTGCAATAGTTCCATCTTGCACAGCATAAACGGGTGGCATAGACGAATTGGCAATGTCGCACCCAGGATGCCCTGGTTCAATACACCGACTGATACTGCCTTTGGTGGGCCAAATAAACCCTGCCGAAGCCCTATATTCTGAAACACTGTCAATATACTTATTGCTATTTTTTCCTCCAAGACTGGATTCAATGCCAGAAAACTGATCTTGGTAACTTTTGGCAAGTTTGAGTTGATTTTCTTTTTCTTGTTTCATTTTTTCCTCAGTTGCCAGTTTATTTTTTTCTTCCTCAATGATTTTTTTGATGGGGATGAGATCTTTGGTTGGAATGATTATAATACTACCCTTAACAAATTTACCTGTTTCGTAATTGATTTTATCTTCATTAAATGAATAGAGCAACTTTTCGTCCACTTTATATTTATCAGCAATTTCTTTGGGCTTTATATCTTCATTTGGAAAAATAATATAACCATCTTGCCACGGCACGATTAATTCTTTGGGCAAAGGTTTGTTTGGCTCAATGTTGTTGTTTAGTAGTATACTCTCGGGAACAAGGTCTTCATTTTGGGCAATTTTTTCTATTGTGTCTCCCGCTTTAACTATGACTTTGTTGAGTGGAAATTGGTCTGTAATTTGCTTGTTTTTGGTAGTAATTGCTGTTGTAACAGTTTTGGCGTTGTTGTTTTGGTTGTTCAAAAAACTGTAATTGTCAAAAACTTTAGAAATGAAACTCTTATGGTTGGGGTTAGGTCGTCCATATGTAGCTGAGATTTTTA
>JAYWGE010000084.1:0-2385 GCA_043778455.1 bacterium | reverse complement strand
CAAAGCAGTATTTGGGTGGTATTATATTAGACATTTTGAATTTCTTCTATGATTAGGATTAATATTTTGATTTCTATGGTTAATTGTCGGTGTATTAAATTCTTTAACATTGTTATTTTTAGAATTTTGTACTGGTTGTAATCTGTTGCCTGCTATTAACTCCAAGCCTCGCTTGGCTATATTGTAACTGGCAACTGAATCAGGGCTGGTCAAACCATCCAAGCCTTTGAGGTTGGGAAGAATATTTGGAATAACCTTTATGCTGCCTGTGTCAAATCCGCAATCACCTGTATTAGCACCCACGCAACCAAAACGGTGCTGTATCCATTTTTGATCAATAAGATCGGGATTGTTTATTTTAATTTCTTCTATTTTTTTATCATACTCTCTAATGTTGTAATCTTTGTTTATCAAGCCACATTTTGGACAGCTTTTACTTGTGTTACCCTCATTAATCAACAGAATATTACCAAGTTGAATTTGCTTGTTTTTCTTATCAAAATCTTTCTCATTAAACAATTCTTGCCACATACTTGGCATATTTACTTTGGGTGGAACGGTGCAATAGATTTGCCATTTTTGGTATAACGATCGTTCCAGTTGTCGGTGAATTGCCGTAGAATTATTGGTTTGTCTATCTAATTGTCTTTCATCCAAATTTTCCAAGACTATAAACCCTTTTTCTTGTGTATAAAGATGGTTCAAAATACCAATCATATTACCCGCCAATGCTTTTTTGTAGCGAAATAATGACTCTGATTCCTCAAAAGTAACTTTACTGTAGTTATCAATGTATGTTTGTAGCTCCTCCAAAATATCTTCTAGCTTATTGGTATTGATTTGTGGCTTGTAAAAATATAACTCTTGATTTTGTCCTGTAGTATCTTGAAAATATATTACTTGTTTTTCTTCATTAAATAGGAGTTTATGAGTAGCTTTGCCCAGTTTGGTTATTGCTCCATATTTGTTTTTAGCATTGAGCATAGCAAATTTTTCATATGTCATCACATCGCCAAGTTCAATAATTATATTTTTGTCTGTGGCTTTGTTTTTTATAACTTTTGCTCTAGTCATATCCAAGCAAGAGCTAGTTATCAGTTTAAAATATTTATTAAAAATATCTATTCTGCCTTCGGTTGAGTTTTCTTCACGGTCGGTCATTGGTTGATTGATTGCCATCCATTGACTTGGGTTTTTGAGTATTTGAATCAGTTCAAAATTATTTAAAACTACAATATCTTTTTTTAATCTATAAAATTCAAAAGGTGCAAACTTTGGTTCGTACAGTGGAAATTTAGCCTTTGATGATTCGGTTTTAATATCGGGATTTAATCTAACTTTGCAAAGGGTTGCCATCTCGTCGCTTCCTCGGTCTATACCATAAAAAGTATAATAGCCATCGGTTTGCCAGTCGGATAATGTTTTGTTAAACTCAAGATTAAATTCGTTGATTTGTCCAAGTGTGTCAATAGATTCTGTTCTGATTGGATTATTTTGAGAGTTTTGAGACAAACTAAATATCACCTTAAAACTAGATTGGGTGTATCTATCTGCTTTACCTTCTTGATGTCTTTTTTGGCTAAATTCTGACAAATTATTGTTTTCTTGTCTATCAATTATGTCTCGCTGATAAACCGTAAATTCTGGATTAAGTCTAGTTTTGTAGTCGTTATTTTTGGTAACTTGAAATATGAATTTGTCCCAAATTTTGGTGTGAGGCTCTATATTTTGTCTGTCTTGATTTGGTCTGGGTTCTAGGTCGTAGCTATTGATTGCTAGGCTATCAAAGTTTTGGATTAGTGTTTGTATATTTCCATTTGGTACATAATATTCCTTAAACTTGTAGCAAGATTTTTCCAGTTTTGATTTAAAGTGATTCCAACTATCAAATTCTGTCTCTAAGAAACTTTTTAGATTAAAGTCTGTAAAATCTACCAAATCCATTCTCATTTGCATCAATATGTTTTTACAATATTGGATTTTTATTCTGTCAATTTGGATTTGTTTTTTTGCTTCTTGCAAGTTTTCCAAGGTTTTAAGCTCCGCAAAATAAGTTTCATTACCTTCTAATCTTTTGAGTAAAGCGCTTACTGTCAATGATTTTAACTCTCTTAAGATTGTGTAATCTTCCAAAATTTTTGGTAGAATGGTATATTGTTGCAAGATTTTTCTAAATTCTTGACGGTCTATTTTAGGAATAAAAACAATACTTAATTGATCATTTTGTTGTATAAACACAGCCCAGTGGGTCGTAAAACTACTTTCTATTTTTTGGGCTTCAAGGTTTTTGAGCTTACCATTTATTGCTCCATATTTCATTTGGACTTTTTTGTAAATCTCGCAATAGGCTTTGTAGTTGGGACAATTATTTTTGAAATATTCCCC
>JAYWGE010000083.1:0-6833 GCA_043778455.1 bacterium | reverse complement strand
TGATATATTGGCTGTTTCGAGCTGGTTTTTGAAGTAAATCTAACATCAGATCCGTGCCAGATTCTAGTTCGTAATTAAAGCTAGGAGTTTGGGCATTGATTTCTATCAAGTTAGGTTTGCCGTTGGTATCTACAATAAAAGATAATCTAGCATAGCAAAAATCTCCACCAAATTGCAGTTTATTTTGAGTAATCAAATCAATGGTATCTGCTGGGTAGCACTCATCCAAAAGCTCTTGATTTTGCCATTTTTTTATACTTTCAACTTTTTTGTCAATAAGGTTAATAATGTCTACAGCCAAGCCATCAAACTGGTTATTTGTGAGTTGTAAGCCAATTTCAGACAACTTTTTACTGACACAACTAATGTATGTTGGCTCGGCAAAATCTAGCCCTGACTGGGCGACAAACTGCTTTTGAGTATCTTGTGTGGTAAGTAAGTCTTGGTAATTCATAGTTTTTTATTTTTACTCTTCTTATAACTAAACCCAGTTTAAAATAGACAATACAAATATTGACTAATGTTTATATAGATTTATGGTAATTGTCATCTTGAGCAAAACGAAAGATCCGCGCAAGTATAATAATAATTAGGTTTAATAACTGTATAGTTTTGAGAGAGTTTAGCTATATTTGAGAAAGAGAGCTTGGGTGAGTGTTAATTAACTTGTTCCTGTTGTACTTCCTCCAAATCCGCCACCATGTCCGACCGTTGTCTTTGTTCCCGAATTAGTGTTTGTAGTAGTTTTTGTTGTGGTTGGTGTAGTGGTTTTAGTGTCTTTTGAACCGCTATTTCCTCCAGTATTTACACCGCTGTCTGCTCCATAGTTGCCCATATTTATGGGAGTTTTTGTGTTGTTATTGGAAGGATTATAGTTATTATAGCTGGGCTGATAGTTTCTGTTGCCACGATTACTAATGTAGTCCCAAAGCAATATATTGGTCAAAAAACCTGTGCCATTAAATCCTTGCGACGGAACGGTTTGGTATCTTATTTCTTGTTTGGGAGACTGGCACACCAGAGATTTTTTAGAGTCATCGTAGTCAATGATTTTGTCGTCCACTTGGCAATCTAATCTTGTGTTTGGTTCCAGTTGTATTTCTGATCCGTTGCTCAGTGTTACTTTGTTATCTTGGATTTTGGTAATTTTTTGATCTTCTATTTTGTTGATTTTGTCAATTGTTTCTTGGTTTTCTACTTCGTTTGTAATAGGGTTTGCATTTAGATTACTTTCTTGACTGGTTTTTTCGGGAGATTTGGAGCTACTAGCACTGGAAAAAATAGAAATTATGAGGATTATGGCAATGACTATTGCAACTCCTGTAGCTTTTTTGTTTTGAGTTAGTTTGTTTTGAATATTGTCTTTGATATTTTGTAATGCAATCATTAAGCTTAGGTTTTAGGTGAATTACTTGATTATTATTTGAGGAAAATTGCTGTAGCGATAGCAAAACCGGCTGATAAAACACTCAAAGCTAAAATATACAGATATTTGTTAGTGCCTTCCATTTTGGGTATATCATCAAAACTAATGACTTTGACCAATTCATCAAAAAACAACACATTGGCAGCTGTAGCTAACGGCAAATATACAATCCAAAAGCCCAAATAAATTCGCTCTGCCAAAAACTGACAGCCAAAAGCTAGGATATAGAAAATAATAATTTTGAGTATAGTTTGAGTATTAAAATTAGCGTTAAAACTGGTGTTGAGGTTCATATAGTTTAATTGTAATTGTTAATGTTATATTTGTCAAGATAAGCGTTTCCAATTTCATAGCCATTCACTAGTCCATAACTTAGCTTTTTGTAATTTAGCTATCGTATTGATTAAGTTTTCTCTATTATTTATCATAATTTGGTAGTGGTCAAAAAATAACCACCAAAAAATTCCTAGTCCCGTTGGGACAGCCCCCTTCGGACAACTTGCGTTACTGTATCAAGTACAGCTATACCAGATGTCTTTGTCAGGGGGCAACTAGCTTCCAGCTTATCAATGCTAATTTTATCATTACCCATAATTTTAACCTTTAATTTCCTCCAAAAATACCTTTAATTCACCCAAAGTTATTTTTTGCTCACCTTCTTGAGTTCTAACTGACACTTCTCCAGATTCGGCATCTTTATTTCCAACGATAATCATTACAGGGATTTTTTCTAGGGTGGCGTCTCTTATTTTTTTGCCAAGGCTCTCGGATCGGCTGTCAATTTCAAACCGAATTTCGTTGTATTTGAGGGGTTTCATAAGTACTGTGTCATTCAAAACTTCTTTAACTTTTTCCACAAACGGCAAGACCTGATCGTTGATAGTGAGTATCTTGACTTGCACAGGAGACAACCAAAACGGAAACCGACCTGCAAAATGTTCAATTAAAATCCCCATAAATCTCTCATAACTACCTGCAATTGCTCGGTGAATTACCACAGGTCTCTCCTTTTCACCATCTTCATTTTTGAATGACAAATCAAACCGTTCAGGCAAGTTAAAATCACATTGGACTGTACTTAGTTGCCACTGTCGACCGATGACATCTTTGAACATAAAGTCTAGCTTTGGCCCATAAAAAGCAGCTTCTCCTTCCATTCGCTTGTAATTTAAGCCATTAGATTTGGCGGCTTGTTCCAGAGCGTTTTCAGCTTTTGCCCAGTTTTCATCAGTTCCAAGATATTTGGTTGGATTTTGAGGATCTCGCACCGATAGACTTACCCAATCAGCAGTCATTCCCATTGTGCCATAAAACTCAGTTACAGCCTTGACAAAAGTAGACACTTCCTCTTGGATTTGAGACACCCTACAGAACAAATGACCGTCGTCTTGGGTGATAGACCTTACCCGTGCCAAGCCAGATAGTTGACCTGTTTTTTCGTCTCGGTAGACAGTCGCAGGTTCAAAATACCTAACGGGCATATCTTTGTATGAGAATTGGTTGTCGGCAAAAATTTGCATATGATGAGGGCAATTCATCGGTTTAACATAAAATTTCTCTTTGGATGTACCCCCCCAAACTGAGAACATATCTTCCATATAATGCCCAGCATGACCAGATTTGATATAAAGCTCTTCTTTGGCAAGATGAGGACTCCAAACTTGTTGATAACCTTTGGTTTTATGAATTTGCCACAGATAAGCTTGTAAAAGTGATTTAATTAAAGCTCCTTTTGGTTGCAAAAGTACCAATCCTGCTCCCACCATTTCGGAAATAGAAAATAGTTTTAATTGGCTTCCTAGTACTCGGTGATCTCGTTTTTTGGCTTCTTCTCGGTCAGAGATAAACTTGGAAAGTTCTTCTTTGGACTCACAAACTAAGGCATAGATTCTTTGCATACTAATGTTTCGCGCTTGGTCGCCACGCCAATAAGCTGAAGAAAATTTGTCAAGACTAAAAGCGATGTTTTTGATTTCTTTGATGTGTTCAATGTGTGGGCCTTTGCATAGATCTTCAAAGATGATTTCACCTGTTTTTTCTTCGGTAATACGGTAAAGTGTAATTTTGGGTGTTTCGCCACTAGCAGAAATAATTTCTTGCATTTCTTCATCCATAGATGTAGTTCCCTTGTCTCGTAGATTCTGGAGTAATTCTACTTTGAGAGGTTGATTAGCCTTTTCAAAATGAATTATAGCATCTTCTAGACTATATTCTTGGGATTTGAACGACAAGTGAGCTTTTAACATTTCTTTGATGTGTTTTTCTAGGATTGGCAAATCTTCTGGCACAAGAGTTCGTGGCAAAATAAAATCATAATAACAGCCGTTTTCAATTACTGGCCCAACTCCATATTGAGCTTCTGGAAACATTTTGCCAATGGCAGCTGCCATTAAGTGTGCAAATGAGTGCTTTTGGGTATCAAATACGATGTTTTGTGAGTTGTTGGAAATAGGCATAAGCAATTTGAGTTTTAAATAAATTTGTAGTTTTATACTTGTTCCCCACCTAAGCTTACACTAATTACTTTTCACTAAGTAGTAAATTCTTTCGTTCAAAGCAATTCTGTGTGTAAGTTTGTGAATGTTGACAAAGGATTGGGTTATAGTGTGTTTTTTTGGTTTTTTTAAAGATTGAATTAGAAATAAATTTTAAATAATTTTTGCCCCGTACCCACCCTCGCCAATAATGATTAATAACTGGAAAATACAAAATAAGTTTTAAGTTTGATGTCTACAATTGTAAGATGTAATGAAAATAATTTATAAATTGGCTTTTGACCTATTTGGCAATTTTCTGATACCTGAACAATAAACATTTGTTTGCTGGATTTTTTTAGTTACTTTAGCTTGTAATTTTGTTATTCACCTCACTATTAGCTACCACAAAAAATTAGATTTCTACTTCAATAATCCAGTTTTGACTTTGAATTTGGTTATCTAGCAGTCGGAATTCTTTAGAAAGTAGGTCTACTTCTTTTTGAATTTTATTGCTATCATAGTTGGGTAATATGGCTATTTCCGTTTTCGTATACCTACTGACTCCACTGGAAAGCTGTTCCAAAAAAGTCCTAAGAGCAGAAAGTTTGGATTTTAGTAAATCTCGCTTATTCAAAAGTTTATAAAGTCCTGTTTGATTGTTGGCTTCATTGATTGTATTAATTATTAGCTCTAATTGGTTGTATAAAATGTTAATTTCTTTGAGTAGATTTGTTGGATCTTCTGGAGTTTTGATATTTTCTTGCCTCAAAGCATTGTTATTAAGACGAGATTTGAGTTGTTCTAGGTTTTTTTGAATATCGCTTCGTTGAAGAATAGCTTCGGCTAATTTAATTTTAGGCATATTTTTAATAATAGTTTTTAATTTTTAATTTATTGTTCAATTTTTTTTGCATCTGGATTTCGTCGTAATATATTCCTTTGTATTTGAGGGATTTTGGTAGATCGCCGACTTTGATGAATCTGAATTTTTGGTAGGTATTGACTGCAGAAACATAATCTTTGGCTACAGTTAAACTTAGGATTTCTACGCCTTGAGATTGAACATAATTCTGGATATCTTCCAACAATAACTTAGCAATTCCTCTTCCACGATATTGAGGCTGAACATAAACCGAACCAATGGAGGCAATATGTCTAGTTTTGATTTTGGTATTGAGCCATAACTGAATCATTCCAACAATTTGGTTATCAATAGTTGCGTATCTTTTGTGCCCTTTGGCTATATCTTGCCATTGCTCGTCAGATAGAATACTAATTTCTTCAACACTCCAGCCAAAAGGATTGTAATCAGCAGAGATCATTTCTGTTCTAAGTTTTTTGTATTCTTGCCATTGTTCTGGTTTGAGTGAGATTATTTGGATATTAGGTTGTGGATTAGTCATAAATATTTGGGTTTTAATTATCAAAAGTTGCAAGGTAAGTGTCAAGATTATCGTTGTATTGATTAAAACAAAAATCTAGGAATTGTGTTGGATTATCAGTTGTGGAGTTCTCTAGAGATTGAAGGTATTGCAGTCTATTACTTGGCAAAATATCCAGTGGTGGATAGTTGTTTTGCATCAGAATTGTATTCATAAATAATCTTGTGGCGCGACCATTACCGTCACTAAAAGGATGAATTTTGACAACTCGCAAATGAAACAAAAAAGCAATTTCCAGAATATCTTGTAGTTTGTTTTCTCCTGTATTTTCTGTCTTTGAAGAATTATGGAGCCATTGAAAAGTCGTAGTCATTAACTCATCAACTTTGAGATAATTAGGAAAGATTGTATTACTACCAGCAACTCGCACTCCAACATTGCGATATTTGCCACGATTGTAATCATCAATATCTTTGAGAATTAGACTATGAATTTCCAAAAAATGTCTTTCGGTAAGTTCTGTTATTGACAAGCTAAGTAAGTTATTTTGCATATAATCCCAAGCTTTAGCGTGATTTTTGGTTTCGTAGATTTCTCTTAAATTTTTGCCTGCGATGCTCTGGTTGTCATTGATTACAAGGCTAGTTTCAAGCAGAGTCAATGTGTTCCCTTCCAAGCTGTTACTGGTATAAGTCAATTCGGTTTTGAGCCAAGGAGACAGAACTTTTAGCCAATCTTGATTTTGATTGAGAAGTTCTAATTTTTGCTGGATTTGTGATAGATTGTTCATAAAATTTAGGAGTTTACAGTATTTTGTCTACTATATTTCTGATTTTTGTAGCTTTCTCAAAATGATCAAATTTGTTATCCAATATCCACCAAGTTGCAATTTCCAAAAGTAATTCTGGGTCAGTGTTTTTGTTCTCAAAAAAAGCATAAAAAGATAATCCAACATTATCACCAGATTTGGCTATTTTATCATTACACACTTTGATTATTTTGGTTTTTATTAAATTAGTCATAATTTTTTACTTCTTAACTTCAATTTCAATATATTGTTTGATGCCATTGAGCCTGTAGAATATCTGACTAAGATCTGCAAAATTAGTTGAATCTAGCGACTCCTCTTGACTAAATTCCTTGCCATTCATAGTTATAAAATTCCATAATTTGCCGACAATTACTAATCCATAAACCAACTTGGATTGATTAAGTTCTTGAGCCACCAACAATTCTCCTAGCAATTGAGCAAAAGGATCACCAGATTGATTGAGAGATTTTTTGAACTCGTGAACAAAAAAATAAGGGATAGTTGGCTCATATTGACCACTGGCAACAACAAAATCCACATAACCACCAAAGTCATAACCTTCCACAGTTGCACTTATTGGTCGCTGAGCAAAAGTAGAATAATTCTCACCTTCCAAGTTAGCAATCTCAAAAATTAGTGACAAATGCTTAATTACCAGTTCTTGTTCTGTCCAATAATCTATTTTGGTTCGTGAAGAATTAACAATATTTTCAAGCTTGTGTTGGTCTAATTCTAGT
>JAYWGE010000082.1:0-2445 GCA_043778455.1 bacterium | reverse complement strand
TCTGTCTTCGCCCAATAGATAGTTTAATAATCGTTTTCGGGAACCAACTTTTCGGAGCAACGATCGTCGGGTGGCATGATCTTTAGGGTTAGCCTGGAGGTGGGCGGTCAACCTTTTGATTTCATCGCTAAGAACGGCAATTTGAACTTCTGGTGAACCTGTGTCTGTTGCGTGGATTTGATTAGATTTGATTAGGTTTGGTTTGACGGCTTTTCCAATTTTGGATGACATAATAATATAAAAAAAGTAGAAATTTACAAAGATGAGACATTGCTAAACTTGGGTATTTGAGTATAAACTACAAAAATAAGCATTAGCATCACTAAAAGTATGTGTTAACAAACTATCATTGACTGTACTTATATTATAACATTTGATAGGGTTTTTGTCAAGTTATTTTAAGCAATCTTCTAATTCAGCCATTATAGTAAAACTAAATATACTAATACTACTTCCAACTTGAATTAATTACTTTTCACTAAGTAGTAAATCCTTATTTTCAAAATAATTTTGTATGCAAGTCTATAAAAATTGATAATGTTTGGATATAACAGTTATTTTACTGTAGTTTTAATTGCATTTGACTAAACAAAAAAAGTGAGGTATAATTAATAATGTCAAGAGAAAAAGTACTATTTCTTGATACGGTAATGTTCATTGTACTGTCTACAACACTAACAACTTATCCAAAAAATAAATTCTAATGTTGTGAACACAGCTTGACTACACCAAACAAAGGGGTTGCTAGCCTATTTCTGTATTTAGGGGCATGGCTCCCCTTTTTCTAATATATTTTAAAATACATTTAACTATTTTTTATATACACCAAATTTGGTGTTTTTTTTCTCATTTCTAGCTTGACAAACAGTTGTTTATTTGACATAATTAAATTTGTTATGTTATCAAGTATTATCAACTCCCGTTGGCGTTTTCCAATAACTTTTTCTTTGATTAATGTTATTTTAGCCACAGCCTATTCTTACAGTTTTATCAGACCCGCAGTGGAAAAATCTTATAATATTGATGTCAGCCTATCGGTTTTACCTGTAACTGCTTTTTTTATATTTTTATCTAGTTTTGTAGGTATCAACTCCCAATTAATTAAAATCTTTGGACTGATTAAAACTTTTTATATTGGCTGGTTTTTATTTTCGCTAGGCTTTATTTGTTCTGGTTTTTGTACCAATATTTGGCAACTTGCTCTGTGTTTTGGTGTCATCGCTGGAGCAGGAATTGGCATAATCTATAGTTCTAATTTAGCTTTGGCTACCAAATGGTTCCCAGACAAAAAAGGTTTGGCAACAGGGGTTACTATAGCTGGTTTTGGATTGTCTCCATTGTTTGTAGTCTTTTTACTCAAAGCTATCTTAACTTCAGTTGGGCTCAGTCAAATGTTTCTTATGACAGGTACAGTTTATTCTCTCATAGTATTGGGTTTGATCTTGACACTTAGTGAGCCAAAAACTGAAGCCCAAAAAAATATTGTTTTGACTGGTTTTACACCGAAAGAAATTCTCAAAAAAATTGATTTTTGGTACACTTATTTTATTTGCCTGTGCGGAATTGGAGTTGGACTTGTTGTCTTAGGTTCACTTTCTTTGATTCTTAAAGAAATCCTAAAAGCTGATGAAAATGCAATCGCTTTATCTATTGGTCTGTTGGCAATTCCCAATTTCTTGGGTCGTCCAGTGATGGGATATCTCACAACAAAATATAGTCTTAAAGAACTTATAATAGTTACTTTCTCTTGTCTAATTTTAGCTACAGGGCTTATTGCCTCTCCGTTTGCCCTTGGTAATTGGGCTATAATAATTTTTGCCTTAGGTTTAATAATGGCTTGTTATGGAGCTTGGATGACTATTTGCCCAACAATAACCTCAGCTAAATTTGGACATAAGCATTACCCAAGCAACTTTGGATTAATGTTTAGCTCATATGCTGTTGGTGGATTAATTGGTCTTGTTTTAAATGGGAATATCAAAACCATTGGTTCGTTTCAAGGTATTTTCGCGTATCTAGTTGGAGTTTCAATAGTGGGTTTACTCGTTACTATTTTTACTCAAAAAAATGTTATCCCTGCCATTGTTCCTGATGAATTATTAGACTTACCAGAATAAAACTAATAAAATAAAATGTTAAATCGTATGAATTAATAAAGCTGCAAACCCTCTTTTTAGAGGGAGTTTTTTTAAGATTTAAAGTAACTTTTTAAATTAAATTTTCTTATTTTTTTGACTGACTGCTGACTTAATAGTAGATTTAGTAGCTTGTTTATCGGTCGTTTGACTGACTGTTTGAGTGTTCATCTGAGGAACTTCAAAATTGGTGGCTTTGTTTTTAAAAACCTTACTGTGGATTTCTTTGATTTGCCAATCCGTGATGTGAGTATAAATTTGGGTAGTGGCAATATTGCTGTGTCCAAGTAAAACCTGAACCGAACGTAAG
>JAYWGE010000081.1:0-2452 GCA_043778455.1 bacterium | reverse complement strand
TTTTGGTTGGGTCATTGGGAAACTTGGGATCAGGGATTTTGACTTTGGTGTTGTCAGGGGTTAGGTTTTTGTTGGGGTTGTAGTAGATTTCGTTGGTTTCGGTGTTGTAGGCAAAGAATTGGTTGAGGTTGTTGGGGGTTTGTTCCCAGACTTGTAATTCACTTCCTTCGTCCACTACACCATCTTTGACATCTAGCTTCCAAGTTTTACCATCATCATCTTGTTTGGAGACTATAGAAAACAGAGGAAATGACTTGGTAATGACAGGGTCTGTGTTGATTTTGGCAGCAATGTTGATGTTGAAGATTTGGGACATTGCACCGTTGCACCAAGCGTCTATTTTGGCAGGGCGACCTGCGTACCATTTGTCTAGATATTGACCCGCCTTAGTTGGATCTACTGACCACTGAGCCACAGCACAAAGAGGCTGATTGTAGGTTTTGTTGGCAGAGTTTCTATCTAGGGAGGCGAGGTTGCGAAGGACAGTAGGGTTGGGATAGCTTGAAGTGTTGTTCATGTTGTTAGAGTTTACAGCAGTTGATACCCTTAGACTAGTTGCTGTTTCAAAACTCCATTTTTGGCGATTGTCCGTTGTACTACAAGTCTCAATGATAAAATAGCTGTCGTTATTGGCATGGTTGTTTCTGTTGGCTACACCTACTTGTTTGATCGCTAGACATTTGTTGTAAAAATCCGAATAGATCATTTTGCTGTTGGGTTCATAGTACCAATACTGACCGTTGAGACGACCGTCAGGCAAATCAAAATTGACCCGTGAATCCTCTTGACCTGTAGTGTCAGAAACCGTGAGAACATAGTTGAGATCTCCATTGGTGATTTGAGAAAAGGTAATCTTGATATTGCCATCTTTGTCCTTGAGAGTATTAGCATTTTTGAATCTGACATCTTGGGCAGACTTACTAATGAGATTGTAGTCGTTGAGGTTGGCACGAGAATTGACCTTGAACACCTTAGAGTTGGTAACGGTCTTGATAGAAGTGGATAGGGTAGCACCATTGGTGTCGGTGTTGTTGCACATACCATCCATTTTGACTGCTCGTCCATCAAACCATTTGTCTTCATAACCTGCATTACCAATCAAACCATTCAAAAGCCCACCTGTGAGGTTATTAATCCCAGTTTTTGACCATTCGGCTATGGCACAAGTATTACTAGCTCGTTGTTTGAGGTAGCTCATCGTACTGTCTCCAGTATCCGATATGTCCCAGCTTTGAGTTTTGTTTTGGTTGGCAAGGTTGTTGTTGGTGTTTTTGATTATGTCCTCAATGCTGTTGGTGGCAGTTACGGTTTTGTCCACTGTGTTTGGGGCAGTGATTGGACTTATGGAGTTGTTGTTATTACATTTTTTGAGGATCAAATAGTTGTTGGTTGTGTTGGTTGTGCTAGGATTTTGAGAGGAATTTTGAGAAGCGTTTAGATAAACATCAAGATTGTCAGCCGTCTTACCCCTAATGGAATCAGTGTGAAAAATGGTACTAGCCAAACAATAGCCATCAATAGCCGATTTGATTTGACCTGTATTGACATCATAGAGCCAGTATTTACCTACTCTGTCTGTACCAAGACCTGTGATATTGCCTGTGCCGTTGTTACCATCTGTTTGGGGTTTGAACTTACTTGCTTCATAAAACTTGACAAGTAGACCTTCAGCGGTAGAGGTGGGTTTGACTTTGGTGGTTTTGCGTCCTGTGGGTTTGCCGTTGGTGTCCAGTTGATCCATAAACTCGGGGTCTCTCTCGGTAGCTAGGACATATTGGGTTTTGGGGTTAGTATCAAAATTGGTAATCGTGTCAAAAAGATTGAGAGTGTCACTACCAGCAATTGCTTCATTGGCACTGGCATCATTGATTTTTTCTAGTCCAAAGTTGACTTTGATTGGGGTGTTGATGTTGGCATTGGTTGCGGAAGAGTTGGTAGAAGAGTTTGTGTTGGCTTTGCAGTACTGAGGGTTTTGGGTGGCGTTGATGTTATTGACATTAGTTGTGGTGGTCGTATCGCAACCATTACTGACCAAATTGGAATTGGGAAGAGTGTTTGGAATACTGGATTTGGAGCTGGTGTTTGTGTTTGACGAATTAGTATTTGACGCATTGGTTTTGGATGAACTATTTAATGAACTATTTAATGAACTATTGATTGTAGTGGTATTAGTTGCAGGTGAACTAACGGGAGCTTTGGTGTCCACGATTTTGACTTGAGGTTTGGGACACTTGGTCTTAAAATTCTTGTCTGTACCCACGGTATACTCTTTGGCAAGTCCTGTTTTTGGATCTACTATCGCCCTACCCATTCCATCCAAAATGTTAAATTTCCAAAGAACTATTTCGTTACCTTGACCTTGAATAACCATAGCTTTTGGCTCGGTGGTAATAGCGTTGCTGGTGGCTGTTGGGTTGCCACCGTTTGGAGAAGATGTGTTTGAAGATACACC
>JAYWGE010000080.1:0-6903 GCA_043778455.1 bacterium | reverse complement strand
CAAGATGCCTTTTTGGAAAGTGAATATTACACCCAAAATAAGATTATCCAAGCCAAAATCAACAAAGAAAAACAAGAATTTGATATTCATCTTAACGGTCAAAACCTTCAAAATGCTGTAGATTTAATCAATAACTCCAAGCGACCTGTGGTTTTGGTTGGACACGGTATAATCTTGGATGATTGCCAAAAAGAACTTTTAGCTTTTATAGAAAAAGGCTACCTACCATCGGCTATGACCCTGCACGGCTTGTCGTCTGTTCCTGCTTCTCATCCACTTAGTCTGTCAATGATGGGAATGTATGGCGAAATACCAGCAAACCGAGCTGTCCAAAATGCTGATTTGATCATCGCTCTTGGGATGCGATTTGATGACCGAGTAACAGGCAAAACCAGTGAATACGCCAAAAAAGCTAAGGTTATTCACATCGAAATTGACAAAAAAGAATTTGGAAAAAATATCAGAGTAGATGTTCCTCTCATTGGAAGGCTTAAAAATATCTTGCCAGTTTTGACACAAATGATAGACAGAGTAACTGACAGACCTGAATATATGGTAAAAATTCAAAATGATAAACTAGAAGCCAAATATAACTATCGCAGAGTTTATGAGTCAGGTGTGGGTGCCAAAGATGGTCAGTTATTGATGGCTAGAGTTATGGCAGATTTATCAGAAGTTACCGCAGGTCAGGATTTGGTGGTTGCCGATGTTGGTTCGCACCAAATGTTTGCTGCCAAGTTTTATCAATACGAAAAATTTAATAGTTATTTTACTAGTGGTGGCTTGGGCAGTATGGGTTTTTGTCTTCCTGCCAGTCTTGGTGTCAAGCTTGGTCGCCCTAATGAAACGGTTTGGTCGGTCAATGGAGATGGTGGGTTTCAGATGAATATTCAAGAACTTGGCACAATTTTACAAGAAAAAATAGACATCAAAATCCTATTGCTCAACAATTCATTTTTGGGAATGGTTAAAGAATGGCAAGATTTTTTGCATGACAAACGTTATGTTCAAACCAGGATGATCAATCCTGATTTTGGTTTGTTGGTAAAGAGTTATGGTATTCCCTACAAAAAAATAACCACAGTTGATCAAATAAAACCTGCCCTAGAGTGGGCAAAAAATTACGATGGAGCTGTGATGCTAGAATTTATTTGTGAGGAATATGAACCCGTTTTACCCATTTTGTTACCAGGTGGAACCTTTGATGATTTTATTGAAACCGAAGAACAGGCCTTAGCACGAATTGGGGTAAATGAAATTGATGGGATTTAATATTGTTTAGATTCTACCTACTAGCATAAATTTTGGTAATAGGTTGGTCGCGGTTTTTTTTGTAAATTACAAACCTTTCGTTGGAGCTGTCGTAGTAGCTGAGCTGGTATTCAAACCCAAGTTGGTCGGTGGAATAAAGATAACAATTACGATACTTGGCGTCTGCTCCATCTTTACCAAAATTACAACTAGTAGAGCTATCGTTGTAGACCAAATTGGTATTGTTTTTGTTGCGACTAAAAACTTTGGGGCATTCTCGGATTGGGGTTTTTCGGTCGGTTATTTTACTTGTAAAACTGCCTTGTTTGTCGTTTGGAAAGTCTGTTTCGGAGATATAAGCATGGGTGTCAATATTAATTACTTTACCCAATAAATGTTGCCTGAGAGTGTATTCGTAGTCTATTTCATTGGGTTTATCACCACAAACTCCAATAGGATACAGTCTTTTACTTGGTACGATATTACTATTTACAAAGAATTTGTCTAGGGCGATTATAATTTGACCAATATCTTGCTCTTTTTGAATTATTCCATTATTGATATTTTGAGTATAGATTCCAAAGCTAAATGGAGTAACTATAATCACAAAAGACAAAAATAACAGTACAAAATCAAGCAAATGCAAACCGTTTAGAAACGAAGAAATTAACGAACTTAGACCAGATTCGTTTTGGTAGTGGTAATCGTAGTAGTCGTTTTCTGTTTTTGGCATTATAGTTTTTTATTCTTAATTTTTGCTTTTAATCACACCAAATTCTACAGCGTCACCTATTTCGGTTATGTCCAAAACTTTATATTCTTGGTCGGTTTTTAGATCTAGCGTGGAGTTAATTTTGAATTTTGCGTCTGTCTTCCAGTATTTACCACCTTTATAACCTGTATCTAAGATTTGGATTGTGTATTTGCCATCTTTTGTTTCTATAACCTTAAATGTAGCTTCAGCTTTACTCAAATTGGAAACAGTACTTGAACTAGAATTTGAACTTGAGGGTTGGCTGAAGTTTGAACTTATTTGGCTAGAATTAGAAAGGCTGGATGAACTAAATGAGCTGGACAAACTGGAAGAACTTGAGGTTCCTAAAGAGCTAAAATTAATTTGACTTGAAACAGTGCTTGAACTAGAATTTGAACTAGAATTTTGAAGTGGTGTGTCAGATACAAAAGAGATAGCAGAACTGGAAGAAATTGTTGGGGTCAAAGAGGCAACGGTTAAAGTTTGGGAGTTTAGGGTTTTTGTAACTTCCATGTTTTTTTCAGGGATTTTGGTCTTGGCAAAAGATTGGTTGAGTAAATAGAAACCACCAAGAGTAAGCCCGATAGAAACAATGATTACAGCGACTGTGGCAAAGTCAAATTTTTTATTTTCTTGCATATTAAATTGATATTAGTTATATTTATTTGTAGTGTCTCGTTGTTTATATTATACCCCAATAACCATATTTTTGTCAATTTAATAAACTCCAATTCATCCCCAATTCATCTTTTGTAGGAAACCAAAGCTTACTTTAAATCTTTTGCTAAAAGTTGAAACACAGGTCGTAGCGGAGAGTTTATCCTTCCATAAAAAACTTCAAAATGTCTTCTTTTGGATACTAATTGAACAGTTGAACAATTTATCTTATCCAAAACCTGTCTACAAATTATTTAAAATTTGACAAGATTCATAAAAATAGCCACACTTATAAGGTATACCTAGAAAACTAAATTCATAAAAATTACCCCATTAAAAATAAAACAAAATATGTCAAACAACACCGTTAAAGATAAAACAAAATCTATGTCTGTAGATTCAGTGGTAACAGGAGGAATAGCGCTAACCAATCAAATTACTGTCGTTTCCAAAAAACAAAATAACGAGCGATCTATCGTTTCCAAATTTTTTTCCAATGTAGCAGGTGAGAACAAAGAGCTCAAAAGGTATGATTATTTGGTGCAAGAAATTGAGGAATATGACGCCAAAATAAAAGCTCTATCTGACGAGGAACTCAAAGCCCAAACCATCAAATTCCGATTGGCACTTCAAGGTATTGTAGATGAAAAACAAATTGAGCGAAAACTCAAAGAGCTTTTACCTGAGGCTTTTGCCACTGTCAGAGAGGCTGCCTTTCGTGTAATTAGTCAAAAACACTACCCTGTTCAACTCATTGGTGGAATTGTTTTGCACGAAGGTCGTGTTGCCGAAATGCGTACTGGAGAAGGAAAAACTCTTGTGTCCACACTTGTTGGTTATCTTAATGCTTTGCCAGAAAAAAATCAAGTTCACCTCGTTACCGTTAATGACTATTTAGCTAGAAGAGATGCTAGTTGGATGGGTCAAATTTATGATTTCTTGGGTCTTACTATTGGTGTAATTCAAAATCAAGCTAGTTTTTATTTCAAACTTGGTGCCGAATCTGATGCTTTGTCTGAGAAAAAAAGAGCTTTGGGTCAAGTGGATTCGCTTGAAGATGGAGAAATGGATGGCAAAACTGTTTTGGATGTCAAAAATCTTGTGTCTTGCAACCGAGCTAGAGCGTATTTTGATCCTGCTACCAATAAAACTATGGATCTTGTTTATGGTGTCAACTCTGAGTTTGGTTTTGACTATCTCCGAGATAATATTACTCAAAGCCCAGAAGAAATTGTTCAAAAATGTGGTCATACCGTAGCTATTGTAGATGAAGTTGACTCTATTTTGATTGACGAAGCTAGAACTCCACTGATTATTTCCGCCCAAGATGATGACTCAAGCTCAAGATATAAGCAATTTGCCAAACTAGCTGAAAAAGTTACTACTGAGCTAGACTGCACCGTAGATGAAAAGCGAAAAACTGTAATTTTGACCGATCTTGGTATTGAAAAAGTAGAGTCTCTTTTGGGTATCCAAGACCTTTATGCAACTGTTGATAATGTAGTTTTGATCCATCACCTAGATCAAGCTCTCAAAGCTAAATTTTTGTTTAGACGCGAAAAAGAATATGTAGTCAAAGATGGAGAAATCATTATTGTAGACGAAAACACAGGACGAATGATGGTCGGACGACGGTTTAACCAAGGTCTTCACCAAGCGATTGAAGCCAAAGAAGGTGTATCAGTCCAAGCTGAGAGCAAAACTACAGCTACTATTACCTTCCAAAACTACTTCCGATTGTACAAAAAACTAGCAGGTATGACAGGTACAGCCGCTACTGAGGCCGAAGAATTATTTAAAATCTACAAACTTTTGGTAGTAACTATCCCAACTCACCGCGTTACCAAGCGAGAAGATTTTGTTGACAAGATTTACAAAAATGAAATGGGTAAATTTACGGCTATCGTCAGAGATATTGCTCAAATTCACAATACTGGTCAGCCAATTTTGGTTGGTACCACCTCCATTGAAAAAAACACGCTTTTGTCTAGTATGTTACGAGACGCTGGAGTGCCTCACCAAGTTCTCAACGCCAAAAATCACGAACAAGAAGCTAGAATTATTACTGATGCTGGTAAGCGAGGGGCAATCACTATTGCGACCAACATTGCAGGTCGGGGTGTAGACATCAAACTTGGTGGAGAACCACCAGAGGAAACCATTGCCAAAGAAGAGTGGAAGAAAGAAAATGATGCTATCAAGGATCTAGGTGGTTTGTTTGTGATCGGTACCGAAAGGCATGAATCAAGGCGAATTGATAACCAGCTTAGAGGTAGGGCAGGGCGACAAGGTGATCAAGGTAAGTCTCAGTTTTATATTTCCTTAGAAGACTACATTATTCGAGTTTTTGGTGGAGACAGAGTAGAATATTACAAAAATATCTTGCCGATTGAAGACGATGAAGCGATTCAAAACAAGTCTATTTCTTGGCTTATTGAACAGGCCCAAAAGAAAATTGAAGGTCAAAATTTTGATCAACGAAAACAAGTAACTGACTACGATGATGTAATTACCAAGCAAAGATCTGTGGTTTATTCCCGCAGACAAAGAGTACTGCTCAACGATGATTTTGACTGGAAAGCTGAGATTGAAAAAAGTCTTGCCCGAGAAACTTACAAAATCGTTGCGAGTATGCCTGTAGCCAAGGGCAAAAACAAAATGCACGAAATGGCACTCCAACAAGTCAGCCAACAGCTCAAAAATATTATCAATATACCCGATTTTGACGAGGATGTAATGCAAGTAATCTATTGGGATAATAAGTTTAATTACGCCAAAATTGCCAACTTTGTCTCCGAAAAAATTAGTTACCAACTCAAATCCCGATGGGAAATTTATCAGCCTGATGCTCAGATGGCGATGACACGGTTTGCGTTCCTTAGATCTATGGACATTCTTTGGACAGAACACCTAGTAACTATTGACCATCTTCAGGACTCTGTACGACTTCGTGGCTACTCCCAAAAAGACCCATTGACCGAATTTAAGCACGATGGTATGAAATCCTTTACAGGATTGTTGGAGGAAATTGACTCTGAAGTAGCCCGAACTATCTTCAAAATTACCCCAGAACTAGTCCCAATTGGTATCCTCAATAACACTAAAATGATAACTGAGAAGTAGATTGAGAGTAACGAAGTTTCAAAACTCACTGTCATCCTGAACTTGTTTCAGGATCTAATAACCCAAATAAAAAAATATAACCCCCAAATTAAAAGGGGTAGTTTCGTTGGTTAAATTATATTTTTAAAAACTGTTGTTTGCTGTTATTCAGAATATATCTTTTGAAGTCTATCATAAATTTCTTGCATTTTATCAGGATGACAAATAAATATTGAGTTGGGATTATTTGATAATATTTGTCTTGCATTTTGCAATTGTTCTTGTAATTGTGGTAGCACTACACTTCTTATTTGAGTATCAGCTTTGGTTTCAATCTGCTTTAATAATTCCAAGATAATAGTCTTTTCTTCGTTTGTCATTGTATCTTTAGAAGTGTTACAATAGTTCCAAATATGAGGTATTGAGTTTTTTATACTTAGTATATCTTCAAACTGTTCAAGGTTTAATCCTGTGAGAATACATTGATTCATTGAGTTCCCCTTGATAATTCTACTAATTTCTCTTTGAACACTTCCAAGTTTAGTCAAAATTACTTCAATTTCTTGTTCTAATTTTTCTGGTGATTTTTGATTTTCTATCCCCCCCCTTTTTTTTTGAGCTATGTCATCCATAATTTCATGTGTATAAATATTAGAATTAGAAGGATCGCCTACTTCATATTTTTGTCCACGGTTTAGTAATATATTTTGGTATAGTAACATATAAATTTTAGTTTAGGTTTGATTTGGAATTATTTGTCTTCAAGTTCTTGTATTTTCTTTTTTAAGTTTGATAGATAAAATTCTATATTTTGAACATTTCTATTTAAAACCCCTTCTATTTGAGTCATATACAACCCCTCATCTATTGATTTTTTGGTTTTACCGTTTACAGAGTTAATTAGACCCTCAAATTTATTAGATGGGTTTGATTCATCTTTTAATGCTAATGCTAGACCAAATGCTAGACTTTGTTGACTTTTTATCAAGGGGATTGCTTCTGTTTCTATTTTTTGTATCAAAGACATAGCTTGGGTTACATCAAAACTGTTACCAAGATCCAATAGTTTGTTGGAATATTCTAACAACATTGTAATTGGAAGGTTACTTGTTTCTGTATGTTGTCTTGTATCTTTCTTT
>JAYWGE010000079.1:0-2469 GCA_043778455.1 bacterium | reverse complement strand
TAATTAGATAATAATTAGACAAAAAGTAAAATATGAGTTAAAATATAAACATGATCAAATATAAACTAAATGTAAACTAAATGTAATGTAAAACTAGTTTTTATGAATGAAATTAAAACAAAATCATCGGCACATCTATCAGTGTTTTTATCGCCTTTATTCAAATTTTTTGTCAAAGTATTACTCTTTGTTTTGGCGGTAATTATGGCATTTGGGATCATAACTTACCTCAGTCCAACTATCGCTCATGCCGCTCCAAATCCAGCAACCACCACCACTGCCAACAAAACTTCCAAACCCCTTGATGTTTGTACCACTATTGGGGGTTGTCTTAGCGGAATTGAAAAATACCAATCTACAGCCACTACCGTAGATGGAAGTGTTGCGGGTTTGCTCAAACTTATGTTTACGGTTATTGAATATCTGATTTATTTTAGCTATTTGGTGGCACTAATTTTCCTTATTATCTCAGGATACAAGATGATGGACGCCCAAGGAGATGGCAAAAAATATGGCGATGCCCAAGCTATGTTTGTCAATACAATTTATGGTTTAATTGCGGTAGTTTGCTCACAAACTGTGGTGTTTTTGGTGCAGTCTTTCCTGATTAATTTTAAGATTGTCTAGGGGGTTGTTTGACAAAATGACAGGATTGAGGTTTAATTAAAATACAACTAAAGAAAACAAAACTTTAAAAAAATTTTATGCATACAAAAATTCTCATTCTAGACTTTGGCTCCCAATTTACCCAACTAATCGCACGAAGAACCCGAGAACTGGGCGTCTATTCCGAGATTCAACCTTTTGATTATCCTATTGACAAGATCAAAAATGACCCAAGTATCAAGGCAATTATCTTCTCTGGTGGCCCAAATTCTGTCTACGATCAAGACTGCCCCGATGTAAACGAGGAAATTTTCAAACTAGGTCTACCAATATTGGGTACTTGCTATGGACTGCAAATAATAGCCAAAAAATATGGCGGAAATGTTCAAAAAGCCTCTCGGAGAGAATATGGCAAAGGTGAAATTTTTATTGTTAATCCATCACTTTTGACTGATGGTA
Source organism: bacterium (assembly GCA_043778455.1). GTDB lineage: Bacteria > Patescibacteriota > JACMRA01 > JACMRA01 > JACMRA01 > JAYTWQ01. The sequence goes on along the minus strand of JAYWGE010000079.1, from coordinate 1,404 downwards.
TTGATTTTGGAGAGACAGACCGAAAAGAAGTTTGGATGAGCCATGGTGATCATTTGACCGATACTCCCACAGGTTTTGAGCTGATTATTAGTAGCGACAACTGTGAATATAGCGGTATTGCCAATGTAACCCAAAAAATTTATGCTGTGCAGTTTCACCCTGAAGTCTATCACAGCGGAGAGGTTGGAAAGCAGATTTTAGCTAACTTTTTGTTCAAGATTGCTAATGTTAAAGCTGACTGGAATGCTGGATCGTTCATTGACGAGCAATGTCTCAAAATCCAACAACAAGTCAAAAATGGTCGGGTTTTGTGTGGTCTGTCAGGTGGAGTAGATTCAGCTGTAGTTGCTGGGATTATTCACAAGGCAATCGGCAACCAAATTCACTGTGTGTTTGTGGACAATGGTTTGATGCGGTACAATGAAAAAGAGGAGGTAGCCAGTGCTTTTAGAGGTCATTTTAACATTAGTCTCACTGTAGCCGATGCTGAAGAGGTTTTTCTTGGTCGCCTAGCGGGGATTACTGACCCAGAGCAAAAGCGAAAAATTATTGGCAAAGCGTTTATTGATGTCTTTGAAATTGCCAAACAGTACATCCACGACGAAATCAAAATCCATGCCGATCTTAGTGTGGATATCGTGAGTTAAAGCCAAAAATCAAAAAAGAAATAACAAAAATAAAAACAGTTTTATGAGAGATATTTTAATACAAGAAATTTTTAACTCCACAAACTCAGATAATCCTTTTGGCTATTTGGAAGATAAGTTTATAAATATACCAAGACAAGATTTGATTGATAACATAATTCAGTTTGGGGTTTTACCAGAAGCTTTTGATCATGATAGTTCTGAAGAAAAAAACTGGGCAAAATTATCTGATATTATTCTTGCTTCTGCTTTAAATAAAATGAATTGTAGTGCTGATGTTCTTAGAACAAGGGGTGATAGTGCTGATGTGTTTGGAAAATCAAAAAGTTTTTCTTTTGTAGCTGACGCCAAGACATTCAGATTAAGTCGAACTGCCAAAAATCAAAAAGATTTTAAGGTAAAAGCACTTTCTGATTGGAAAAAAACTAACAGCTTTGCTTTTTTGGTTGGACCCTTGTCTCAATATCTAACTACTAATAGTCAAATTTATGGTCAAGCAATAGAACATAATATTACATTTTTGTCCTATTCTCATCTCAAATTATTCTTAGATTACGGTGTAGATGTTGAGCAATTGCTACCATTATTTGAATCCCCAAAAAATATGCAAAAATCAAATGACGCCAAAAAATATTGGCAAACAATACATGCTATTTCTTGTGATATTACAGGTGTTAGTTATTCTGATTGGGAAAAATATAAACAACTTGAAATTGATATAAACAGAGAGCTTGGCAATGAAGGTGTTAAGTATTGG
>JAYWGE010000078.1:0-6972 GCA_043778455.1 bacterium | reverse complement strand
GAGCTTTAGTTTTTAAAGATGGAGCTTTTTGTCCAACGGACATTGAATATAATTACGAAGATTATTTTAGAAAGGGTAATAGTTTGGATAAAATAATTTATGGAATTTGAATAATCTACCACAAAATTTGACAAAAAACCAAAACCTAACTATAATTTAAAAATATGTCCAACAACACAATGTACGAACCATTTGAAATGGTAGAAATCACCGTCCCCCAAATTTATCAAGGAATTGTAATGCAAGAATTGGGTAAGCGAGGAGCAGATATTCAGCACATCGAACCAAACGAGGCAGGTACAGAATTTACTTTTTCTGCCAAAATGCCTACCCGAGCTTTGCTTGGTCTCAAAACTATTTTGATCACTGCCACCAAAGGATCTGTGGTAATGAACAACCTTTTTGATTGCTACAAACCAAAATCTGGTTATGCTCCTGCTAGTAACCATGGAAGTATTATCAGCACAGAAACCGACGAAAGTTCCGCCTATTCTTTGGACAATGTTCAACAACGAGGAACACTATTTATCGGTGCAGCTGTACCTGTTTATCAAGGTATGATTATTGGTCAATGTGCCAAAGATCAAGACCTAGAAGTCAACCCCTGTAAAGACAAAAAAATGAGCAATGTCCGATCTAAATCTAGCGACGACGCTTTGTCTTTGGTGCCACCTGCTGATATGACTTTGGAAAAATGTTTGGAATATATCTCTGATTCTGATACAGGTTACAACGAAGAAATATTGGAGATCACCCCAAAATCACTCCGAATCCGAAAACGATACCTCAATCCAAACGACCGAAAACGAGCCAGTAGATAAAATAAAATTGTATTAATAAATACACACTAACCTCAAGTCTAATGGTTTGACACCCCCTATAAGGGGTATTTCACATTGCTATTAAACTTATTTAAATTATTTCTTTAAACCTTTTCTAAAAACAACAATGAACTTAAATAATAATAATAATCAGATCAATAAAACAAAAATTTTGTGTATCTTTGATGGCTTCGGCTTGGCTACTCATTCGGTTAATAACTGTATTTCTAGTGCCAAAATGTCCAATCTCAGGCGGATTATGTCTCAATATTATTGGACTACGCTCAATGCTGATGGTGAAGAGGTTGGTCAAGAAGATGGGCTTGTTGGTAACAGTGAGGTGGGGCATATGAATATTGGTGGTCTCAAACTTTGTCCTCAGCTTTCTTTTCAAATCACCAAAAGTGCCGAAAGTAGATTTGGGTTAGGGCAGAGGGTTAGTCATTTTCCTGATCAAAATTATGACCCAACAGACTTTTTAAAAACTAATTTTGAAAGTAGTGATAATAAAATTATTCATTTAGTTGGTCTGTTTTCTACAGGTTGTATCCATAGTGATCTTAGGCATTTGGTCGGGGCTATAGAATCGGCGGGTGAGGGTGGTGCCACCAAGATTGTACTACACTTGATTAGCGACGGGCGAGATAGCGACAATAAATCCTTACTAGAAACTTGGCAAAACTTTGTGGTGCAATACCAAGATAGACTAGCCAAATATACTAATAAAATTGTTTTAGGCTCAGTAGGTGGTAGATTTTGGTCTATGGATAGAGATAGTAACATGGATAGAGTGCTTTTGGGAATTTTTGGTAGCTTGATTTTGAGTATCAGTTCAGGGAAAGAAATAGCTCAGGCACAGCAAGATATCAAGGCTTTTATTGACAAATATCAAGGTAATTATGGCGGTGAAGTCTACTCAAATTGGGTTAAGCAAATTACTAAAAACAGATTATTTTTACAAGAAATTGGACTTAGCAAAGACTTGTCTGATAACCGAGAAGAATTGGAGCAAATTTTAGCCGATCAAAATGACCAAAGCAACGATGAAATCAACAAATCTAACACTAATTTTGACAATATCACCACGCTTTTGGAGATTGTAACGACTAAACACTACCAAAATAATATGTTTGATGAAATGATAACTCCGCTTCCCTTGGAGCAAATCAACAAAAATGATACTATTTGGTTACTCAATTTTCGGTCGGACAGGATGAAACAGTGCGCCAATCTACTTTTGGATATTAATCGTGATTTTGACTTAGGTCTCAAGATTATGAGTATGAACAGCTACGGAATTGGACAAGAAGATAAGTATTATCCTGTATTTACATCCAAATCCGTCCAAAATACCTTATCCCAAACCATTGGGTCTCTTGGTCAAACCCAGCTTCACATTGCCGAAACTGAAAAATACGCTCATGTTACTTTTTTCTTTAACGGTGGGCTAGAAGCCAAAGCTCAAGGTGAAGATTGGCAAATTATTCCATCCAATAAAGTAGATAGCCACGCTCAAAAACCTGAGATGAAAGCCAAAGAAGTAACTGACTATATTTTGGATTGTCTCAATGGTACTCACAAAAAATATGATTATATTATCATCAATTTTGCTAATTCTGATATGGTAGGACACACGGGAGACATCCCTGCTAGTATTAGGTCTATGGAGTTTTTGGACGAACAACTGGGACGGCTTTTGGAGGTTATTGAGCGAGATGGTCACAGTTTGATTCTGATTGCTGACCATGGTAATATGGAATTTGTGGGTGAATATGACCTCAACGGCAAACATTTGACCGACACAGAACACAACGCTAATCCTGTACCTTGTATCATAGTGGACAGTAATTTTAAAGTTAATAATCCTAATTTTGAAACTCAAAAACACGTGTTTTTAGAAAATATTAAAACTCTTTCGCTCACTCACAATTGGAATACTGATCTAGGTTTGGTGGAACAAGTTTTGGCTCAAAACAACACAACTAATCTGACTGATAACTGGCTCACTGATAAGCAAATAGCCGTTGCTTCTAAAAATAACTTGCCTCTTTGGTATGCTGGAGTTTTGTTGATGGGCCTAGATATTTAAAGACTTCACCCAACCTCTTCCAAGGTAAAACCCTCACCCAACCTCTCCCAAAGGAGAGGAGCAAATTATGGCTGTCAATTTAGTAGCTAGTTGCCCCTTGACAAAGACATCTGATATAGCTGTACTTGATACAGCAACGCAAGTTGTCCGAAGGGGGTTGTCTCGAAGAGACTGGGGATTTTTTAGGTTCTTCAAAAGAAATAGAGTTTATGTATCAATACAGCTAAACCCAGTCTAAAATAGACAATACAAATATTGATGAATCTTGTAAATAATGTCATACTGAGCAACGCAAAAGATTTCCTCAAGTATAACAATAGTTAGATTTAAGAATTGTACAGTTTAAAGTGGGTTTAGCTATACAATATTGACCACTATAAAAATATTAAGTCTAATTTATATTTCTATTTGAGCTACTAGATCCTGAAACAAGTTCAGGATGACAGTGAGTTTTGAAGTTTAGGTGGTTGAGGTTTTTATAGTGTAAGTGTGGAAGCTGTTATTACACTTGAGGAGATCTTTCGCTTTACTCAAAATGATAATTGTTATAATTTTTACAAATAAAATAAAATAAAATCTAAAATGAATTTCAAAAATATATTTCTAGTCGGGTTTCGGGCTGTAGGCAAATCTACAGTTGCTCCTATTTTTGCTCAAAAACTTGGGTATGAATTAGTAGAAATGGACACAATGATCCAAGAAAAAACAGGTCAAAGCGTGGCAGAACTAACCCAAAATGGTACTAACTGGACAAAGTTTAGAAATATAGAAACAGAAATATTAACTCAACTGGTTAAAGGTCAGGGTAGGATAGTTTCTTGTGGTGGTGGTTGCGGTGTCAATGACCTAACGGGTAAAGCTCAAAAAAAATTATTAAATTCATCCGACGAAAATTTAGTTGTTTTACTTCTTGCAAACGAACAAACTATTGCCACAAGACTACGCCAAAATTACGAAAAATTAGAAAATCAAGACCAAAATCATCGCCAATCTTTGGATGGATCTCAAAATGATGATATTAACGAAAAAGTTGCCAAAGATATGGAAATTTACCGCCTCCGTTTGCCTTTGTATCGCGATTTAACGAAGTTTTATATTAATTCTGATCAAGATATTGATTTGGTTGTGGGTGAGATTATGGGGTTATTATAAAGCTACAAAACTATTGACAAAGGTTAAAAAGTGTGATATGATTATAAATATGGCTATAATTAAATCTGAATTAACAACAACTCAAGCATCCTTATTAGAATCTCAAGGAGAATCACAAATTCAAGCCATACCTGATAGATTTCAAAACCTACACGAAACGCTAAAAACATTAGAGCCCAAAATTGCTGTATCAGTAACTTATAATAATTTTGATTGTCCTCACTATAATTTGGAGCTGTCTGATAGCGGATTACTATATCCAAATGAGCGGTCAATACCCATGTATGAGCAAAAGTTTTATGATTTTGTAACTGCTACTCAACCTCTAATATCCGATGCAAAAATAAAATTTAGATTAGAACAAATCCCAAGTGGTGGTCCTGACATTGTTAATTCCCTTGAAGCTCTAAGGTCTCAATTGGAGCAAAAATTGGCAAATACACTTTCACTTAGTAAATTGCGATACGGTAAAAAACTAAAAGAAAAACTTACGGAGTGCCAAGCTTTAATCAATGAAGGTAGGTTGTATTTACAATATATTGATGCAATTAATTACAATGATTCTAACTCAGGTCTTAGTCTGGAGCAAATACGAACAATGCACCAAACGGAAGAAAATAAAAGACAAGCCCAAAGAAGTATTATCCAAAATATGCAAGATGAATTTAACAAACTTGTTGCACAGCCTGTCGCACTTAAGTCCAAATCAGTTGAATTTACCTATAGTGACAAAACTCAAATGAGCCCCGCAGATAGAATTGTACACTTTAGAAATTATTTAACAGGTTGTAAAAGTACAAGAAATGGTGATAAAATAATCCAAAAACATTTGTTAATCAATGGTGGATATTGGAGTGCTAGTCATATTGACTCTTTTAACCAAGATGACAATTATATTTTGAACGGTAAACATTTGGGTATAGATAGGTTTTCAGTTATAAACAACACTTTACTAGTTCCAGAAGGTTTATCTACAACCACACCCACTTTGGAGGAGTTAAAAGAAATATTGAAGCAATACAAAATAAAAAGAGCAAGTTATAGACAAGAATAAGACGCTTTACATAAACACAAAAATATATGAATACAACAAACCACCAAACCACCAAAAAAACTGCTATTGTTCACGACTTCTTTTATCAAAATGGCGGGGCAGAGTGTGTGGTGGAAAAACTGTTGGAGCTGTATCCTGAGGCTGATGTTTATACTAGTATTTTTGTGCCGAGTAAGTTTCAAAATAACCCAAATTTGAGCTTGGCATACAGTCAAAACAGAATATTTACAAGTGTATTGCAAGGTTTGTTTGAGTTTCATAATGGTTTTTTGCTTAGGTTTTTTAAACATTTTTTCTGGTTATATCCACTGGCAATGCGTATGATGAAAGTTTCTGACTATGATATTGTGATTATTTCTAGTACAGACTGTGCCAAGCAAATTCGGGTGTCTAACATTCAAAAATTAATTCACTATTGCCACACACCTACTCGTTATTTACACGGACTAATGACACCTCAAGATCAGCAAAATCTTAGCAAATCTCAGAGATTATTGATGCCACTATTTGTGTTTTGGCTCCGATGGTTGGACTTGGACGCTGTTAGATATTTGAATCAAAATGATTGTATTTGGGTCGCCAACAGCTCGTTTATTAAACAAAGTATCAAAACTGTTTATCAAACAAATTCTGTAGTAATCTATCCTCCTGTAGAGATTGACAAATTTTTGAAAATAGAAAGAAATTACCAAAAAACAGATGAAGTTGAAGATAGTTTTTATTTGTGCCACGGTCGGATTTCCTTTCACAAACGGATAGATCTTGCAATATTAGGTTGCCTATATCTCAATCAAAAACTCAAAATTAGTGGCACCGCTGGGTTGCCAAAACAAATGGATCAGCTTCAAAAAATAGTGAATGACCAAGTGGCAATAAATCCAAGTAAGGCAGGTTTGATTACATTTTTGGGCAGGACAACGGATGAACAAGTCGCAGGGCTTATCGGTGATTGTAAAGGGTTTTTGTTTACGGGTAAAGAAGACTTTGGGATTGCTCCAATTGAGATATTAGCAGGTGGAGTACCTATTATTGCTTATCAAAAAGGTGGTGCTTTGGAGTATATTCAAGAGGGAATTAATGGAGTTTTTTTTGTGGAACAGACTTTGGAATCTTTGTGTGAAGCTATGTTTAGGTTTGAAGAAATTAGCACAACTACAGGCTGGAATACTGAGTTAATTCGTGATAGTTCCAAAACATTTGGTGATCAAATTTTCCTAAATAAAATCCAAGAAATAGTAAATAAATAGATGCTTACAATAGTAATAATTTCAAAATAATACTAAAAAAGATTTTAGGGCTTGACAAGAAAACATAAATCTGTCATAATTAATATGTTGACTGTTGCAAAAATATAACAAAATAAACAACATATACATTTAATACAAAAATTTGACATTGTGGTGATTGTAGCTCAGTTTGGTAGAGTACCGGGTTGTGGTTCCGGTTGTCGCGGGTTCGAGCCCCGTCATTCACCCCACCAAATCTTCTGTATAAAACATCATCACAAATTCCTAATTCTAACAAAATTAAAATATAATGGGCTATTAGTTAAGCGGTATAATGCGTCCTTTGCACGGATGAGTGAAGAGTTCAATTCTCTTATGGTCCACCAACATTTCATTAGAATTTAATCTATCCTATTCATTTAGGGTATTTTTTTGTGTTTAAAATCACTGTTCTATACCCTTTTATTACACTTGAGAATATTTTTTACTTTGTTCAATGTGATATTTATCATAGAAACACCTACTATATATTAATAAATCTATAAAGAAAATTTACCCCTTATTAAGGGGCTGTTGCAACGCAATGGGGTTATTTTTTCTATTTATTTTCTAACTACTTTCTATCAGCGA
>JAYWGE010000077.1:0-2488 GCA_043778455.1 bacterium | reverse complement strand
TAAAGGTGAGTTATTAAGCAGTAAACCCTCTCGTTCAAAGTAGTTTTTGTATGGAACTTTGTGAAAGTTGATAATGTTTGAGTATTTTGAGCATATCAACGCTATATTGCCCATTACCATATTTTTTTAGATTAAATTGGGTGTAAAATTTCTATTTTAGCTAAGGATAGCTTCTGATTATTTTTAATTACTTGACGAAAATCATTATATTATTTATCCTTAAAGGTGTTGCAATACTAAAAGTTGCACACTAAAGTACTTGATTATTAATAACTCTTTTTTAGGAAATCAAGCATTCAGACTAAATTTATTGTTAAAAATTAAAATACAGGTCATAGCAAAAAGTTTATCACTTCACAAAACACCAAACTCAAATTGGCAACTGAGTTAATGTAAATATAAAATTTAGCTCTATAAAAAACAATTAGTTAGCTTAAGTAATTAATTTCCTGCAAAAAATAAATTAATAATATTTTTAATAACAACAAAATAACAACAAAATAACAACAATGTCTAATACCCACACCAAACTTAGCACCTTTCCCGCAACTGCGATTTGTGCCAACGATATTCTTAGTTCCGTACTTTATGTCTCTGGTCTTGTGATTCCAGTAGCAGGTATTTGGGCTCCACCTGTCATGCTTTTTGTAGGCTTTGTCCTATTTCTTTATCGAGGAGTTTATAGAGAAGTAGTAGAGGCTTTACCTGTCAACGGTGGTTGTTACAATGCCTTGCTCAACGCCACTTCTAAAAAATGGGCCGCTCTTGCTGGTGTTTTAACTATTCTTAGCTATGTAGCTACTGCGGTTATCTCTGCCAAAAGTGGTACGGATTATCTTTTTAACTTTGGGCCTGTCAAAGCCTTTTTGTCTCAGTTTGGGTCTAGCTTTGGTGGATTCTTTAGTTTGTCCAACAACATTATGATTGGCTCAATTCTTGTACTTTTAGCTTTTGCTCTTATCGTCATCGCTGGGGTCAAAGATTCTGCCAAGGTCGCTGTGGGTATTTTTATATTCCACCTTGCTTCGCTATCTATTTTACTTTTGGCGGGAGCGATGTACCTTTTCAAAGGTGGTGCCATCAATTATTTTGCCGAAAACTCTACTTATACCAACTTAAAAATTGAAACTATTGGTCAAATTATTGGTCAAGGTCCTGTTTTGAGCCTCTTGATGGTATTGTTTTTGGGTTTGGGTACATCTTTGTTGGGTGTGTCTGGGTTTGAATCTAGTGCCAACTTTGTGGAAGAGCAAAAACCTGGTGTCTTTGGCAGAACGCTGACCAATATGATGCTTGGAGTTTCTATTATCAACCCAGCTTTTGCAATTTTGTTCCTTAATCTTTTGCCAATCCACGAAATCCATGAAAACGCCACTTATTTATTGTCATTTGGAGCTGAAAAAGTAGGTGGATCTTGGTTGCAATCAATCATTGTTATGGACGCTTTCTTGGTGCTTTGCGGCGCGGTCTTGACATCTTTTGTAGGTATTTGTGGTCTTGTCAACCGAATGTGCCTAGATGGTTGTTTTCCACTTGCTCTTGCCAAAGCTAATAAAACAGGCTCCTTTACTAGGATTATTTGGGGCTTTTTTGCTCTTTGTGTATCTATTCTATTGATCACAGGTGGTCAAATCCCAGTGCTTGGTGGTATTTATGCTATTTCTTTCTTGTCAGTAATGAGTATGTTTGCCTCTGCCAACTTAATCCTCAAATCTACCCGAAAAAATCTCAAACGAACCTACAAAACCCCAGCGGTCTTGGCTATTATGGCACTTATTAGCACAGTGGTTGGTCTTGTTGCCAATGCAGTTGCTGTAGATGGTGTCTTCCCAAATTCTAGTAACTTGGTCTACTTTTTGATTTATTTTGTGCCAATGTTTGGTTTGGTATTTTTGTTTACCTTTAGGCATATTGTCTTGATGAAAATTAAATCTCTTATTCCAAAAAATCTTTCTACCCGAAAATTTGTCAGTAATGCCCTAGAAAAAATTGTTGACCAAGATTATGTAGTTTTCATTCATCATCCCAAAAACTTATTCAACCTCTTGGATTACATTCAAAAAAATGAAACAGGTAAAAAAATCTATTTGGTTCACTCTCAAGAAGAAGGTAATAAAGAAGACAAGTTTTTTAGAGAAGAAATTAAAACTGCTTTGCCAATATTCCAAAATACAGGAGTGTTTCCATATCTTGATATTACTTTTGTGGAAGAAACAGGCGAATTTAATCCTGCGATGATAGAACGGGTTTGCACTAAATATGATGTTCGCAAAAATAACGCTTTTATTGGTGCTATTCACGAAAAACATGATTTTAGCTATGATGATCTTGGAGGAGTTCGAATTGTAATTGCTTAAAGTTAACTATTTAAATTAAATTAAATAACTCCTTTGCTTTGCAACAGCCCCTAAATCAGGGGCAAACTTAATTACAATATACAGCTAAACCCAGTTTAAAATAGACAATACAAATATTGACTAAGTTTATA
>JAYWGE010000076.1:0-2513 GCA_043778455.1 bacterium | reverse complement strand
ACTTTTGCTTTATTCGCAAAGGAGATTTTATTCATTTGGCAGTTCCTAAATTAGATTTGCTAGAGGTGGATAATTTAACAGTAAATGAAAATAGATCTACGGCAGACTCGGTATATTTATACCATTTTTAAAAAGAAGAATATGGAAACACAAAAATTTATAAAGCCAAAAAGAGAATGGAATTAAGACTTAATTTTGATAATTTACTGTCTGATAATTTAATTTACTCTTGGGATTTTTCTAGTATTTACAAAGCTGACAAAATAAAACTATTGGACAAAATAAAGAATAAAGAAGACTTTGCCAAATATATAAAACAACAATTTGAAGCAGTATTTTTAAACAAATAATCCTACTGGTTCTTGTATATTTTCAATCAATTGTTTGGTTGTCATGGCAAGTTTTACATTTTCTGCTATTCTCTTAATTACTGATACAGAGACACTATTTCCAGCTTGTTTATACATATGTGAATTTGCTACATCTGGAATTTTAAAATCATCTGAAAATCCTTGTAACCTCAAACACTCTCTAGGGGTAAGTTTTCTTATTCCAAAATTATCCAAAATTATAGGTACATTATGACCACCAGTTCCCATATTTGCTGTTAAGGTTGGACATAAATTATTTTTGTTTTCTCTTACATAAACTCGCCTCCATTGGTAACAAGTATTTTTTGAAACTATAACATCTTTTAATTTTTCATATAACAATGATTTTTCTGTATAGTAATATTTCTTATCCACATTTTCTTCCAATATATCTGGAATAGTTTTTGTTAGTTTTATTTTATTAGGAAAGTCAAAGCTATTAGCGATGTTTTTATCTAAAAAACCAATAATATAAACCCTTTCTCTATTTTGTGGTAAATTACCATACTCACAGGTGTTTAAAACTTTGTACTTAACTATGTATCCAAGATTATTGAGAGTTTCAAGAATTATTCTCATAGTCTTGCCGTTATCATGTGATACCAAGTTCTTAACATTTTCTAATAAAAAGCCCTGCGGTCGGTGGTGGTCAAGAATTTTGGCAATATAAAAAAATAAGTTTCCTCTTCCTGAAGTATCTTCAAAACCTTGCCTATAACCTGCAATGGAAAAAGCCTGACAAGGAAAACCTCCCAACAAAAAATCAAATTTTGGTAACTGGTCAACATCAATCTCGCGAATATCACCAAGAGTAAGAGTGTTCTCGCCATAGTTCAAGTCATAGCTAATTTTACATTTTGGTTCAAAGTCATTGGCAAATACAGTTTCAAATCCTGTTCTTATACCTCCAATTCCAACAAATAAATCAATTGTTTTCATAAATTATTTTTTAAGTTTGTTTGATTTTTCCAAATATTCTTTGATTGCCTCCTCTATTACTTCAAATTTGTACTTACCAACCGTTGCAGAAATAATGTCAATAAGGCGATTATATTCCTTATTCATACGAATTGTAATATTTTTATAATCACTTTTTTCCTCATTTTTTTGGGTTTTTACTTTTGTATTCATATATATAATATTTTTTAATTATTGTCAAGTTTTTACCGCCACTCCAATCTACACAAAATTACTCTGAGTTGGATTTGAATTGAAGTTTTTAAAGTTGACAAATAACCAAAACTGTGATACTATTACCAATAGCGGTAGATATAAAACCTACTAAAAATAACTTTAAAATAACTACACAAAATAACTACCAAATAATATGGAATGGCTAATTGGATCACACACAGACTCATTACCTTTGGATTTGCAGTTTATCAAATTTATCCAAGGTAAACTAAGTGCTCCTGTCAATTTACTTCAAAAACTAGGTCAAACAATGGCAGAAATGACCAATAGTGCTATATTTGGTGAAGATGATGGACAAGGAAACAGATCTGGTGGAGCGATAGATGGAATCAAAAATGGATTTGGTGAGAGTGTAATTGGTACAAACCCAACTGCAAATCCCAGCTCTAGTTCTCCTACAAACAACACATCTAAACAAAGTAATAAACCTTTACCTTATCAACCAAACAGTTTGAATAGTTTAAATGGTTTGAAAGATAAATCACCCCAAAGTCTAAAAAACAACCAACTGACAAGCCCAACCATAAATTCAAGCCAAGCAATCCAGCAACGCTTAGCTCAGCAACGCAACAACCAACAAGCTCAATCCCAACAAAAACAAGCCCAAGAAATGCTCAGGCAAAATGCAATTTCAACCCAAAACCGAGGCAGAGTCTAAAACTTTAAGATATAAATTTATTCAATAATTTCAAAAGTATATTCTAGTGCATAAAAAGCTCCTGCAGGAATCAAAATTGGGTTAGTATTGATACTGTCAAACTTCTTGCTCATTGGCTCAATACACACAAAATCTGCCACTTCTCCCGCCCAAACTGTCATCAAATCACAAGGTAATGAGGTGGTTTTGTCGCCGATAGTCATAGCACTTTGATCAGTCATTTTAACTCTATAGCCAGAAATATTGTTAATAATTAACTCTTTAGGATTAATATAAAACTGAGCTTCCAC
>JAYWGE010000075.1:0-2519 GCA_043778455.1 bacterium | reverse complement strand
TTTGACAGAAGCAGGTTTTAACTTTAGAAACTGGAGTAAATACTGGGCGTTGGTGAGGTAGATTAAATCACAAAACTAAAACTTACAAATATGAAATCCTTAGAGCTTCCACCGCCATCAACAAATTTGACATCTATAGAAAAGAAAATTAATCCCGATAACTATGTGCCATTACAGTTTTATTCTGAAAGACCAGAAAAAGCAAGGAAAAGTCCATTAGAAATATTAACCAGATATAGCACCAATACTTATATATTTAGGAAAAGACTAGAAGGCTGGTCAAAATTGGTCAAAACAATGTATGAACTTGAAAAAAAACGAACCCCAGGCAGAAAAAGATTTGCCAATAATCCTGAACAAAACGACAAAATAAACGACACATCCGATCCAACCTTTGATGTTTCAAACCTAATTGACCTCAAAAGACTTGGCTACCACATGCAAATTCATGCTTTAGTTGGAGACACCGCAGACGGAGTCTCGGATTCACGCTCTATACCCTACCAAGATTGGAAATTATTTGAACAAGCTATAGAAAATAATGAAAACAACAACAAAGGTCTGACTAAAGAAGATTTTTATACAATTGTAGCTGAAACTATAAACTTATTAAGATCATCAATTTATGCACAAGAAACTAAATATTTTACCTTAGAGCAAGAATGTCACAACAGAAAACAAATGGTTGACAGAGGTGTCCACACAATAAAAGATTTGGAAAACACTCTACCAACTCAATATAATGCTAAACTTGCAGAACTACTAGATAAAAGAGAATTAATAGTCCAAAAAATCAGACATTTGATGTGGCTTGGCGATCAGTTACAAACTTTGGAACAAAGATCATTTGTAGTCCAGCAAATATTAGAATTTAGACAAATTTTTAACATTCAAGACCAAGAATTAGACATAGATATGGGCACCCATGCAGGACTAATGGATTCAGAATACAGACCTGCCTACAGTATTAAAGGGATTAAACAGTTTGCTCATTTAAATTTACCAAATCACAAGCATATTGTTCCGCGAGAATTTGCTCCAATTTATAAATACCAGCAAATACTAGATTCCCTAAATAGAGCAGATAACTTACCCTCACAACTACCAACTACACCACAAATGAACTTGGACGCAAAATTCTAATCAATAAAAAAACTTCACCCTCTTTACCCAATGATACCTGATCTAATAACTCAAAATTTGTGGATATTGTTAGCCCTCTTGGGTGGATTATTTCAAACTATTCGTAACACCTCCTCTCGCACTGTTGCCAAAATCTACAAACCTTCCACCGTAACCTTAATTCGTTTTGGATACGCTTTACCTTTTGGTTTGACTTATACTTTGATTTTATACTTGATGGGTTTTGTGGCGGGTGTTCCCACTTTTAGCTTTTTTCTGTTTACGATTGTTGGCTCAGTATTTCAGGCTATTGGCAATACGCTTTTTGTAAATGCGACCAAGTATGGTAATTTTGCTGTGGTGGTTAGCTTTTTTCGAACTGACGCTATTTTGATAGCTATTCTTTCTACACTAATTTTTAACGTTCAGTATTCAACCATTGCAATATTTGGGATATTTTTGACAGTTTTTGGTACTTTTTTAATTACTTTTTTTAAGAACAAACTAAAGCTAAGTAACCTGTGGAGTAAAGATGTGGTTTTTGGTGTATCGTCGGCATTTTTTATGGCAATAGCTATTATGTTTTTTGCTGAGTCCAACAAGTCTTTTGTTGGCGGTAATCTTGTTGCCAATGTTTCTATAGCTTTAATTGGAAATCTATTTTTTCAGACAATTTTAAACGGTTTATGGGTGTTTTGGAAACAAAAAAATGAGTTACTTGAACTCAAAAAAACTTGGAAAAATGACATTATTATTGGTTTAGCTTCGGCTTTGGCAACCATTTGTTGGTTTATGGCCTATGTACTCAAAGACAGCGCTTTGGTCAGGGCGGTCGGTCAAATAGAATTTTTATTTAGTATTTTGGTGTCCGTTTATTTTTTCAAGGAAAAGCTCAAAAAAGTAGAGATCTTAAGTATATTAATCATTTGCGTTGGTATTTTACTTGTAGGATTATTTAGATAAAATTTGACAAGAAACTCAAAATTGTGTTTAATTAATATATGAATCAAAACCTGCTCCTCACTCTTACCTTTCCAAATTGGGAGTAATTTTGAAGTGTCTTTTATCATATCAAACTTTATCTATAGCTCCCATTTGGGAGTCTTTTTATTCACTCTCTTATCAATTATTTTATCAATTAGCTATACTCAACTTTTATTATGCCTACAACCACCCAAACTCTCGTACAAATTCCAACTCCAATTACAACCAAAAAAATCAAAATTTTTGACACCACTTTGCGAGATGGAGAACAATCTCCAGGGTTTTCTATGAACATAGAGCAAAAAATTCAAATGGCAATTCAACTTGACAAATTAGGTATAGATATAATTGAGGCTGGATTTCCTGTGGCAAGTCAAGGTGATTTTGAGTCCATAGTTGCCATTTCCAAAGTA
>JAYWGE010000074.1:0-7165 GCA_043778455.1 bacterium | reverse complement strand
ATAGGGTTACTGATTTTGAAGATATAGACATTAGCAAAGAAATTCAAACTGTGGATTGGTCTGACGATCAGGCATCAAAGGGTGGTTATGAGCATTATTTGATCAAAGAAATTATGGATCAAGGTTGTACTTTAGTAGATTCTACTCGGGGTCGGCTCAATATGGATACAGGAAATGTAGTGTTTGGCGGTTTGCTTGATGTCAAGGATCGCATTGCCAAAATCAAACGAATAATTTTGCTTGGTATCGGTACTTCATACTATGCCTGTAAACTTGGAGAGATGTATTTTGAGGAACTTACAGGAATCCCAACTAAGGCTGAAATGACTCCTGAGTTTAGATTTAAAACTAGTGTGGTGGATGAACATACTTGGATTATCGCAGTGTCCCAAAGTGGTGAAACCTTTGATACGATCAGTGCCATCAACGAAGCCAAGCAAAAGGGAGCTTTGGTTACGGGTATTGTCAATGTCGTCGGTTCAACTATCTCCCGAATTACCGATGCTGGGGTCTACAATCACATTGGGCCAGAAATCTCTGTAGCGTCTACTAAAGCATTTACTTCTCAGGTTTTGTTACTGTTGATGCACGCGGTTTACCTAGGCAGAATGCACAAACTGTCGCTGTCGCAAGGTCAAAAAATTATCCAAAATATAACCCAGCTCAACCTTGATATCAAAGAGATTTTGCTCCAAAATGATAATATCTCAGCCATAGCTAGCGAGTTTCGTACTTCCAAGGATTTTTTGTATCTTGGTACTAAGTTCAACTATCCAATTGCCTTAGAAGGAGCCTTAAAATTGAAAGAATTGAGCTACATCACCCACGCCGAAGGGCTTTCTAGTGGAGAGCTAAAACACGGATTTATTGCTTTAATTGACGAAACTCGCCCATCTTTTGTAATTGCTACCAACGATTCAGTTTTTGACAAATCTTGCAACGCTATAGAACAAATCAAAGCCCGAAAAGGTAAAGTCATTGCTATAGTCAGCGACCCAAAGGCTAGTATATTGGAGATGCTCAGCAGATACATCGTCGTACCTCAAGCGGATGAACTGCTTCAGCCAATTATTAATAATGTTGTGTTTCAGCTGTTTGCTTATCACTGCAGTCGCCTTAATGGTTTGGATGTAGATAGACCACGAAATCTTGCCAAAAGCGTAACGGTGGAGTAAAAATAATAACAAAATTTTAAATCACAGTGTCGTAGCGGAGGGTTTATCCCTCCATTAAAACAGTTGACATTGTAGAAACAACAAACACAACCAATGTGGATGTAAAATTGCTTCTACGGCTGCCTATTGGGGTTACACTTAGTTGATATACACATTGTATGCTACAAAACTTAGATTTCTTTGTGCGACAATATTACTGTCCAGTTGCCTAATAGTACCGCTAGCTACATTTCTAGAATTTGCAAAGACTCCCTCTTGACCTGTTTTGTTCATTTTACCCACTATTTCTCCTGCTAAAACTTTTTGGTTCAGCTTATCAAAATCTGATTTGGTCATAAACACTTCACCCCTAATTTCTAGTTCTCGCATATCAGATATGTTTTTGGGAATACTGTTGATTTGGAGAATATTATTTGTTACCATTTCACCTATCCAGCCGTCCCCTCGAGTAACCGCTCTGATAAGTCTGCCATTTTTGTAGTGCAACGCTACAGCCAATCCATCAATTTTTGGCTCACAAAGATACTTTGGATTAGGTTCAAAACTAATACTCTCTCTGACAGCATAATCTCGCCATTTTTGTTGCCAATCCATCAGCTCTGGGCTACTAAAAATATCATTGAGCGACAACATTCGCCTAGCGTGACTGTATTTGACAAAGCCTTGGCTTACACCACCAGCAATGGTATAATTGGGAGAATTTGAGGATACAAGGTCAGAATTTTTGTTTTCAAACTCTGTGATTTGCATTTTGAGATTGTCCAAGGCTTCTTCCGAAATTTCTTCTTCACCAAAAAGATGGACGCTGTTACGAAGTTGATTGACTTTATTAATTAGTAAAAGGTATTCGGGGTGAGTCATATTTGAAAAAGTATCTTGGAAAAACTTAAAAACCCTAGAAAATTTTATTATAAAAATGGCAATATGGCTCTTTGTTAGTTTTGGTGTAATAATCTTGGTGGTATTCTTCTGCATTAAAAAACTGAGCTTCAGGCAAAATTTTGGTGGCAACCGTATGATTCTTATTTTCAAGGATATTGATCACTGACTGGGCTACAGTTTTTTGGGTTTCATTTCTTACAAAAATAGCTGAAAGATACTGAGAGCCGATGTCATTACCCTGGCCATCAGTTTGGGAATAATTGTGAATCTCAAAAAAATATTTGATTACTTGCTCATAACTCACAACCTTGGGATCAAAAACCACTTTGAGAGCTTCTAAGTGTCCTGTTTTGCCTGTGCAAATATCTTTATAATTTGGATTTGGCGTATGACCACCAGTATAGCCAACTCGCACCCCCAAGACACCTTTGAGTTTATGAAACCAATGCTCTACTCCCCAAAAACAACCAGCCGCTACTATTGCCACCTCAAGATTTGGATTATTTTCTGGTACAAAATTCATTGAAACACTATTGACACAATGCCTTAAGTTTTTGCCTGTAGCTCCTTCTCCCACAAAAATATGCCCAAGGTGAGCCTTGCAGTTGTTGCAAACTATTTCGGTTCGGCGACCATCGGCATCAGGGATTTTTTCGACAGAACTTTGACCGTTATTTTGATTACCATTTTTTATTTCATCATCAAATGCAGGCCAACCACAACTAGAATCAAACTTGTGGGAACTATGATACAACGGTGCGTCGCAGTTTTTACAGCAATAGATTCCTTCTTCAAAAGTATTGGTATACTGACCTGTAAACGGTTGTTCGGTATCTTTGTAGAACAGAACACTTCGCTCCAAATCACTAAAAGTTTTATTGGAATTTTTGTTGACTATGGACATATATTATATTATATTTTGGTTATGAATTTTTGTCAATTTTTTACCCAATTTGTGTTCTATAAAACTGTTTGCAATTTTTTAAATTATTATGTTTGGGAGGAAGTACACCAATTAACAATACAAAGATGGAGAATTAAACTAGGCTTTGTGAGAAAACAAGTTGGAACTACCTACCGTGAAGTAGTACTAAACTAAAAAACTTCACAGATAAAATATTGATTAATGTTTATAGAGATTTATAGTAACTGTCATCTTGAGCAAAGCGAAAGATCCCCTCAAGTATGATACTAACTAGGTTTAATCAGGTTTGATAACTGCATGGTTTGGAGTGGTTTTGGTTATAAAAAGCTTTCAATTTGCTCAATATCCGATCAATTTCTTGCGGAGTAACAATATTTTCTTTTCTTTTTTGATTTTTCATATTTTCTTTTTGAATAAACAGGCTGTCGCATTGAGTAAAGTTTTTGGAATTGTCGGCGTTACTGGTAATTTTGACTATACCTCGGTAGACATTGGAGCTATTGCCACTACTGATACCTTTGCTAACAATTTTGGAGCTAGTGTTTTTGCCAATGTGGATCATTTTGGTGCCTGTATCAGCTTGTTGATAGTTATTGGTAGTTGCCACGCTATAAAATTCTCCTACGCTACTGTCGCCTTTGAGGATTACTGATGGATATTTCCAAGTAATTGACGAGCCAGTTTCTACTTGTGTCCACGAAATTTTGCTGTTTTTACCAAGGCAAATACCCCTTTTGGTTACAAAATTATAAATACCACCTTTGCCATTTTGGTCTCCCGCGTACCAGTTTTGGACTGTAGAATACTTGATACTCGCATCGTCCAGAGCCACTAGCTCAACAACTGCACTATGAAGCTGATTTTCGTCTCTTTGGGGAGCAGTGCAACCTTCCAAATACGATACAGAACTACCAACGTCGGCAATAATTAGCGTTCGCTCAAACTGACCTGTTCCACTGGCGTTGATCCGAAAATAAGTAGAAAGCTCCATCGGGCAAGTTACATTGGGCGGAATATAACAAAACGAACCATCGCTAAAAACGGCGCTGTTGAGACTAGCAAAAAAATTGTCAGAAAATGGCACTACAGACCCTAGATATTTTTGAACTAAGTCAGGATGTTTTTGAACAGCTTCTCCGATAGAGCAAAAAATAATACCAAGTCTTGCCAGTTCATTACCAAAACTGGTGTGAACAGAGGTGGAGTCTACAATGTAGTCTATTGCAATTTTTGGTGTGTTTTTAGAATTATTTTTGGTCGGTAATAAGCCTTGTTTGGTCAATACTTTATCTCTCTCTTTGATTGGAATGCCTAGTTTTTGGAATGTTTCTAGTAATTTTGGGTCAAGATTAGCTGTGGCTAATTTCATTTCAAAATCATCTTCGTCAATGTCTGTGGTAGTTATAAATTCTCTCAATTTGTCTTTGCTCCAAATTTTTACTTCCTCCAAATTTTGTCTAGCCAAAGTACAAAACACCCCAAACTCAGGTGTGTTCAAAAAAGTATTTGTCGTATTGTTCATTCGGATTAACAAGAATCTTTTTTAATTTAAGGTATTATTTTTGCCCCTTTTACTAAGGGGCTGGGTCTTTTAAGAATCAATAAGATTAATCGTGGATGTTGGTAAATGACATTAGAGCCATATGCCTTGCCCGTTTGATACATTGAGAGATTTTTCGTTGGTATTTGGCAGAAGATCCTGTTCTTTCTTTACCAAAAATTTTGGAATATGGAGATACAAATTGAGTCAGGTAAGCTGTGTCTTTGTAATCAATTTCTCTAAGACCAATATATTTAGAAATACATTTCTTGTCTTTGCTGTTTTTGTTGAGGTCTCGGTGAGATGTAATCTCCACTTTGTTGAGTGTTTCTTTGGTTTTTTGTTTTAGAAAATCTGTGATATTAGTATTCAAATATCGTACCACACTATCTTTGAGGTTTAGTTTTTGCTCCAAAACTTTTAGTTTGACACAGTCATAGATGTCCAAATCAAAATCAATATTGACATAGTTACCAGTGGTGGTTTTGTTGATTGGATAGGCTAGTTTTTGTAGTCCTTCTTGTGTGATCACAATGTTTTGAGCGTTAATGTCCTTAACCAAGACATCATTGATAAAGTTTAGCTCGGTGCCTACATTCTCAGAGCTAAGCTTGGAGGAGAGAATAAGGTATAGGTTATATTTTTGCATAAATTGGGGTTTGTTGTTGTTTTGTTAGTTTGGTTGATTTTTACTGACATTATGACAGACTTTATTAATTATAACAGAATCTAAGTTTTTTGTCAAGAAACACAAAGGTTTTACCGTTTTTTAAATCCAATAGAAATAATAACTCACCTTTCGCAAGAAACTAAAACACTTACTTCAGATCTTTTACCAAAAGTTGAAACACAGGTCGTAGTGGAGGGTTTATCCCTCCATAAAATACTTCAACCCCACCTTCAACTGATCCAATGGCGATATAAAATCGCCTCTACAACACCAATTTTTTATTTCGGTTAAGGTGATAACTTAAAATACTAGTTTCCTGCGAAAGGTGAGATAATAATTTGACCAAAAGGTTGATAGTGTGCTAAAATTTAAATATGACTTCAACCAACCTTATAAATTATAATCCTATAAATTTGCATTCAAACTTGGCACTAATCATTCAAAACCTAAATACTTTTGTTTTAGATCAGCCGATTTTACACGATTTAAACCTAGAGTTTCAAAAAAGTCAAATTATCTTTGTATTAGGCAAAAATGGCAGTGGTAAAAGCTCGCTTGCCCAAGCAATAATGGGTAATCCTGATTATGTTTGTGAGGGTAGGGTTATGTACAAAAACCAAAATTTACTTGAGCTTAGTGTAGATCAACGCTCCCAGTTGGGTGTTTTTGTATCATCTCAGTCGCCTATAGAAATTGCAGGTGTCAATTTGGCAAATTATCTCAAATTAATTGTAAATTACAATCGCCAAGCTAGAAACTTAAGTAAATTACCTACTCCAGATTTGTTGGTTCAAATAAAAAGTTTTATGAAAAAACTCAATTGGGATGAAAAATTCTTAAAACGAGGTCTAAATGAGGGGATGAGCGGTGGGGAGAGGAAAAAGTGCGAGATACTCCAAATGTTACTTTTGGATTCAGATTTAGTGATATTGGATGAGATAGATTCTGGGTTAGATATAGATGCTGTTGAGGTTATTTGTAGGGTGGTTAGGGACTTTTTAAATCCAAATAAAACTTTGATTATTATTAGTCACAGTCCCAAAATATTAGAATTTTTTGAGCCAAATCAAGTCGTAATCCTTAAAAATGGTTTTGTGGAAAGGGTAGGAGGTAGATCAGTTGCTACCAGTGTATTTGCAAAAGGTTTTGAGTGATAATTTTTATATTTTTTGACAGTCTTTTTACCTTGCTGTTTGGTAGCTATTTTCTTGTCGTTCGCCGAGGCTGAGATACACATTGTCAATTAGTTTTTTGCTGTCCAGTTTGGCTTGGGCGTTAGTGTTGCGAATTTGTTTTATGTTGTCCAGTTGGTTTTCTAGTTCAATTTTTTTGTTTTGGTAATCCGTTTCGCTAAAACCAGACAAGAGTTGAGGTTGACCGTTAATAAACCGAATGTAATTTTGCAAATAATTCCGAAAATCCAGCGTAGCTGATTCCATATCTTGTTGTTTTGTTACCAAGTCATCGTTAAGAGTGCTTTGGTTTTTCCAAACATTGCGGATGTAGTTTTTGGCAGCTTTTTGGTCAATAAGCTCTTGATTTAATTTATTTTTTTCATTGATCGTACCGACGGCTTGGCGAGTAATTGGTACACTGATGTTGCACGGAAAGTCTTCACCAACACAAGTCTTAAAACCATCGTTGGTGTACAACATAATAATCCAAACAAAACTAAAAATGGCATAGATACCCAAAATTATCGTCAAAATGAGATGCAAATTGACATTAAACTTTTTTATCTTTGGTTTTTTGATAATAGATGAGTTTTTGAGTTGTTTTAAGCTGTTTAGACTATTATTTAGACCATTTAAGGTGTTTGAATTCTCTTGGCTAATTTTTTGTTTAAATTGTGTGTTTGCCATATTTTTTTGTTTTATACTTGTTCCCCACCTAAGCTTACACTAATTACTTTTCACTAAGTAGTAAATCCTTACTTTCAAAGCAATTCTGTGTGTAAGTTTGTGAATGTTGAC
>JAYWGE010000073.1:0-2524 GCA_043778455.1 bacterium | reverse complement strand
AATACGATCTAAAATCTAGCTCCCGACCTTCCGTTAGTGATATGATGGATGGTGATTTTAAGCCAAGAACTAATGCCAATCCAAGAACAGTCTTAAGACCTGCCTTCAAAAGAGTTAACCCAAAAAATAATTCAAACAGCAATTCAAACACCATCACTAAATCCCAATACGAATTTACGGCTCCTGACCCGATTGAAAACAAACGAACTACCAAAAAAGAAAAATTGTTTTTTACCGATAAAAATGGTGTAGGTGAAGCCTCAAGTGCTGTACCAAATACCACTTCTTGGGGTGGAGTAGCTAGTTGGTATGACAAAATGATCAGCGACAAAGATAGCTACCAAAACCAAATTATATTACCCAAAGTCCTCAATGTCTTGGATATCAAAAAAGATGAGGTAATCCTTGATCTTGGCTGTGGAGTGGGCTATTTTTGTGAGCAATATAACCAAAAAGGTGCCAAAACTATCGGTGTAGACATCGGCACGGAATCCATTGCTATTGCCAAGACTAAAACCAACGAAAATATTGAGTACCACAGCCACACCGCCGAATCTATTCCCTTTATCAAAAACAATTCTATAGACAAAATCACCATTATCCTTTCCATCCAAAACATCAAAAAAGCTGAACAAACCATTGCCGAATGTGCTAGAGTCTTACGAAAAAACGGTAAATTAGTTCTTGTTATAAACCATCCTTGTTATCGGATTCCTCAAAATAGTAGCTGGGTGTGGAGCGAAGACGAGTATTGTCAGTACAGGCGGGTAGACAAATATATGTCCAATTTTGAAGTCAGTATTGACATGAACCCAAGCAAAGCCAAAGGTAGTAAAAACCTAACGATGTCATTTCACAGAAATCTTGAGTGGTACATCCAAAACCTAAGCAAAAACAATCTATTAGTCTCAGACTTGCAAGAGTGGATTAGCCATAGAAGTACAGACCAAGGTCCAAAAAAAACCCCCCTTTTGGAGGCAAGTAGAAAAGAAATTCCTTTGTTTATGTGTATTGTAGCTAAGCTATCGTAATCTCACTAGTACTATAAACTGACTGAACGGCGTTGATTAATTTGACGCCATCTTTCATATCTTTTTGGAAGGCTTTTCGTCCAAGAATCAAACCAGAACCACCCGCTCGTTTGTTGATTACTGCAGTTTTGACAGCTTCAAATAGGTCATTGTCGCCTGTAGCTCCGCCCGAATTGATCAACGGGATTTTGCCCATATAACAATTGGCAACTTGGTATCGCGCAAGGTCAATCGGATGTTCGGTTGTTAGCTCAGAATAAACTTTTTTGTCAATTTTGCCATAATCACCCGCTTGGGTTTGAATAGCGAGATAACCACCATTGTTTTCTGGAAGTTTTTGCTTGATGATATCAGCTTCAATAGTTACCCCAAGATGATTGGCTTGTCCTGTGAGGTCGGCGGATGCGTGATAATCAGTTTTTTTGCCGTCAGTCCCAGTGATTTTGAAACCGTCGTTACGAATATAACACCACAAAATAGTAAACATACCCAGCTCGTGAGCACGTTTGAATGCACGAGACACTTCCATAATTTGGCGAGTGCTTTGTTCTGATCCAAAATAAATAGTCGCTCCGACCCCAGTCGCGCCCATATTCCAAGCCTGTTCCACATCGCCAAACATCACTTGGTCAAATTTGTTGGGATAAGTCAACAGTTCGTTGTGATTGAGCTTGACGATAAACGGAATTTTGTGAGCATATTCTCTGGATACCAACCCCAAAGCTCCAAGTGTACTAGTTACGCCGTTGCAACCTGATTCCATAGCTAGTTTGACGATATTGGCAGGATCAAAATAAAGAGGATTTTTAGCAAATGAAGCCCCAGCCGAATGTTCAATACCCTGATCCACAGGCAAGATAGAAATGTAACCAGTATTGGCAAGATTGCCGTGTCCATAGAGCCGTTGGAGATTGTTGAGGACTTGGTTGTTGCGGTCAGTTTTGGCAAATACATTGTCAATTATACCTGATTGTGGGACGGTCAAAGTTGACTTGTCAAAAGTGGTAGACTGGTAATTGAGGAGATAATCGCCTTCAGATGCAAGAATTGTTTGGATGTTTTGAAGAGACATAAGTTGAGTTTTGATGTTAAATTTTGGTTTTTTTAAGGTGTTTTGTTTAGATTGTTATACTAATACCACTTTTGACTTACACTAATTACTTTTCAATAAGCAGTAAATCCTTACTTTCAAAGCAATTTTATGTGTAAGTTTAGGAAAGTTGATATAGATTTGGGTATATTATTTTTATTCTAATTTAATTTTGACACACAAAGGTTATTTTTGTCAAATTTTAAAAACTATTTTCTAAGTAAAAAATACCCCTAATAAAAACCAAGGTTGCACCTCCAGGGATTTTGGCACCTGCCCCTCTCTCACCATAGTCTAGCTCAGATGGAATAATTAGTGAAAGTTGGAAGTGGTATTGGTATAAGATCAATTTCCTGCAAAAAGTGAATTACCTAACTATATTTTCCTTAATATATTTGGTTGG
>JAYWGE010000072.1:0-2530 GCA_043778455.1 bacterium | reverse complement strand
CCATAAAAGAAAATGATATTCTTGATATCCCAAAATTACTTGCCAGTGGAGTAAAAATTACCAACTAACCTCTTGCCAAAAGTTAAAAAACAGGTCGTAGCGGAGGCATTTGTCGTTCCATAAAAAACTAAACCAAAACTATAAATTATCAAATCTAATTTTTACAGTAGTTAAATAGAAGATCTTTCGCTTTGCTCAAGATAACAGCTCTTGTAAATCTCTATAAGCTTGACGAAATTAATTTAGTTATTTAATTTAGTTATTTAATTTGTAAAAAATACTTAGCAAAACTCATAATCTATGCCCGAATTACCCGAAGTAGAAGCCTTAAAACGAAGCTTGGAAAAAGTTTTACTCAACACCACTATCCGCAAAATATCCGTTCTCAGAGACAAGATAGTCTCCAGCAGTGGCACTGTCAGAACCGCCGACCCAATTAAAGTCGATGAATTTGTTACTGCGCCTATTGGGCAAAAAATAGTCTCCCTCACCCGTCGTGCCAAAAATATTATGATCAACCTCTCGGGTGGTGGTGTTTTGTTGGTACATCTCAAAATGACGGGTCAGCTAGTTTTTGTATCCAATAGCGGTGAGCAAACCACGGGAGGACACCCCATCCAAAACCAAATCTTACCCAATAAGCACACTTACATTATTTTTGATCTAAACAGAGGTGAGCTATTTTATAACGATGTGAGACAATTTGGCTATGTCTTGTATTACCCCAGTATGCAAACTATTATTGACACAGGGCATTTTGAAAAACTAGGTACCGAGCCACTAAGTAAAGATTTTGTGCTGGAAGATTTTGAAAAAAGACTAACTCAAAAATCAGGAATTCTCAAAACTGTATTACTAGATCAATCAGTGGTCGTTGGTTGTGGTAATATTTATTGCGACGAGGTTTGTTTTGCTTCTGGGGTCTTGCCTACCAGAAAATGCAACAGCCTCACCTATCTTGAAGTTACAAGGATTTATACTGAAATTAAACGAATCTTAAACTTTGCTGTCCTAGAAGGTGGATCCTCAGTTGCAAACTATCTATTGGCCGATGGATCTAAGGGTAATTACGCTCATTATCATCTAGTTTACGGCAAAAAAAATAAGCCTTGTGTCATTTGTGGCAAACTATTAGAATCAATCAAAATAACAGGACGAACTACAGTTTTTTGCACCAATTGTCAAAAATAAGCTGTCAAAAATAAGCTACCACAAAGCTTACCCAACCTCTCCTAGCTATGCACAATCTCAACTCTCAAGATATTCAAAAATTACTCACCATTGGCATCACCACAGACCAAATAGAAACCCTAGACCCAGAAGAACTAACTGAGCTAATTTCCACTCAATATCAACAATATCTATCTAAAAACTCTTTTGAGCAACACTCTACCGCCAATACCTACCCGACCATTATTTGTGCTAACCCAAACTCCAGCGTTGAACACGAAGCCAGTACCAGTAAGATCAACGAGCAAATTTTGTTTTTTTTGCAATCCCGAGGTTTGAGTATGGAGCAATCAATTTCGTTGGTTGTGTCAGGGTTTTGCGACGAAGTTATGAGTAATTTGCCTTTTGAATTTGCGGTAGAGGCCAAAAAACTACTAGAAATCAACATGGAAGGGAGTGTTGGGTGATTATAAAAACAAACTAATATCTTCTTTCATAAAAACTGGATTACTAACATACATATTAAAAAACCCAAAAAGAACACCTTGTAATTTGTCTTGCAAAAAAATATTGATGCAAAAACTTAAAATTAGAGCTAAAACAGTAGCCAAAATCAAATTAATCAAAAGTAATATTGTCATAAAAATTCTAACAGATTTATTGTCAAAACCCATAGTTTGGAGTATAAAAATAGTTTGCTTTTGTTCTTTATAGACATTGATAACACCACTCACAAAAATAAAACTAGTAGCTAGTAACAAAAGTATCAAAATAATCCAAAAAATGTATTGACTATCATACAATATCTGGTAGCTATCTCCTGCAAAATTAGGAAATTTGAGTCCAGAGCCAATATCTACATATTTTTTGTTATAACTATCAAAATCATTGTGAACATAGATATTTTGCAATGTATAAGCACTATAATCACCAAATAACTGATCCAAAGTAGCCTTAAATCTAGTCGCAAACCTAGTGTCTTTTAATATCCAGTCAGGAAAAATAATTGGGTTACCTGTATTGCCAGTTTGAATCATAGCATGGTTGATAAACCCAACTACTATCACCTCAAGCTCGGTTTTGGAGCTATTTTTAATTCTCTCTTCAAAAAGTTTATTAGCTGATTTGAGACTATCATCGCTTGGGAATAAATCTCCATCTTGAGGTACCAGTAACTGACTTTCCTCTTTGTTAGCAGGATTAGAAATATTGATCTTAAAGCTATTCCCGATTAGGGCTTTGTAATTTTGCTCCAGTTCTTTTTTGGTATAATTATGTTCTGTATCAGGATTAGTCCTAACCAAATCAGTAGGCAACAAAACTGGTATTTTACCATCAGATCTTATATGTAAGTCAGAAC
>JAYWGE010000071.1:0-2536 GCA_043778455.1 bacterium | reverse complement strand
TTTTTGTCGGTGTTTAGTCTTTAACAACATTGTCAACTTTTACAAGTTTGCATACAAAATTGTTTTTTAAAGAAAAAATTACTACTTTAATAAAAAGTAAGGAAATAGCAAATTAGAACCACTTGCCGTGAAACAGACCCTGAGCTAGAAGAGTTAAAACAGATTTATACGAAAGATTAAGTGAAGTTTAAAATTATATTAACCCTACCAACTTGCCAAAAAATAAGTATTTGTGATATAATTGAAGTATGTCCCTAATCTCTAGTTTGTGTACACTCTCCACCCAAAAATACCTGATGACCAATAACTTAATGTTTGCCATAGAGCGAATACTTCAGCAACTCAAAAATGGCAAAATAGATCTACAAGAAGCCAACATCTTGATTTGTGAAATCATTGAAACTGACGGTAAACCCGAACCAAAACTGATCAAAAAAGAAGAAAGCCAAAAAATAAAAATTCAAGAAGAAACCGATGACAATACTGTGGTTTTTGTGTCAGATGAATCGGAATACCAAAATAATCATAGTTCTAAGCCTAAAAACATAATTTCAAATTCAACTAAAAACAAAGAACAAAACAAAATTTCATCGTCTATTTCCTCAATGTTTGATGTCTATCTTAAACCCACCAGTTCAAACTCAAGTCAAAATCCATTTGGTAGTTATTTTGGAGATGTAAGCAGTGAAATAACTTTTAGCCCAACATATCAAAACTCATTTGGAAAAACCGAATATTGGATGCCCCCTCCCACAGACTGGTCAACAATTTCTGCCCTCAATGACTGTGTAATTTTGTACCGTACCCATTCGCAATCTCGCTCCATAGAAGAAATTTTTCTCAAAAACAAACTGCCCTACAGACTGGTTTCGGGTACGCGATTTTTGGACAGAAAAGAGATTAGAGACATTATAGCAATGCTCAAATTTATGGCAAACGGTTCAGATAAAATTGCTTTATCTAGGTTTTTACCGCTGGTTTTGGAAGGAGTTGGCGCTAAGACTTTAGAAAAAATCATTGCCTATTTGGAAGATTATGAGTATCCGTTGGCACCCAAGTATCAGTCAATGTTGGTAGATATTTTGACCAAAATCCAAAACTGTTGGAGCTGTAAGACTTTGATTGACCTTTGTAAAGAATTGGTGATAGTTTCGGGCTACGATAGGTATCTCAAAAAAGAATATCCAACCAAAGAGGAATATAACAGTCGCAAGGAAAATATTGGCGAAATCTACTCACTAATGCTACCTTTTGACAACGATCAAGAATTAAGTTTAACCGAAAAGCTAACTCATTTTTTGGCACATATATCCTTGATGTCAACGGTGGACAATAGTGCCACAGATCCCAATCAACCCAAAATTAACTTGATGTCTTTACACCAAAGTAAAGGTTTGGAATACGAAACTGTGTTTTTAGTAGGTTGTGAAGATGGTCTTTTACCCCATAGCAACAGCTTTAATGAACCCGATGGAATAGAAGAAGAGGTGAGGTTGGCGTATGTTGGGGTTACTCGTGCCAAAAAAAACTTATTCCTAATTTCGGCGGATAGTCGTGTTACTTTTGGACAAATCAAAGCTAATCCACCTAGTCGAATTTTTAGGCCGTTTTTAGATAAATACGCCAAGCGAGTCAAATAAAAAACCAAAACTAATTTTCCACCACAATATTTTTTAACTATGGGCAATATTATTATCGGACTAATCCTAATTGGCATTGGCTTTTACTTCATCATAAAGGCTTTTTATCTCAACCATCATTTTATCTTTCTTGGTTGGGCAGAACAAAAATGGGGTGCAGGATCTGGTACTACCGCATACAAAGTAATGGGCTTAGCACTGTGCCTCCTTGGGATGTTTACCCTCATTGGGTGGGTGGATATTTTTGGCCCTGCTTTTGGGAACACGGGGTTAAATGGTAACTCTACTAATACTAACACTCCTCAACTAGGCAACGGCACAAATAAAGGAATTAATCCTGCCAACCCTGCTCCTGTAAGACAATACTATCAAAACGGCTATATTGCACCGTAAGAAATTATTCCTGTATTTTTTGACTATAGGTTATATTTATAAAATTTATCTACAATTCGGCGTCAAATTCCACATCATCTACTTCTTCCTCCTTGTCAAAATCCCTATCAAAATATAGATGTTTGAGACTAGCCCCCAAATTTTTAACTTCACGAAGTGATTCTATCCCAATATTTAGATGCATATCCAAAAAATTAGCTGAGACTTTTTTGTCACTTTCGCTAGTTTTGATACCCTCAGGAGTCATAGGCTCATCACTGACCAGCAACAAGGCACCGCGAGGAATTTCGTTCATAAATCCTGTCAAAAATAAAGTGGCTGTTTCCATATCTATGCAGGTAGCTCGGACTTGTTTGAGATGTTTCTTAAAAACTTCATCGTGCTCCCACACCCGTCTGTTAGTTGTGTAGACGATACCTGTAAAATAATCCTGTTTGTGTCTCATAATCACTTCGGATACCGACCGTAGCATCTGAAAAGACGGAAGAGCGGGTACTTTTGAG
>JAYWGE010000070.1:0-2540 GCA_043778455.1 bacterium | reverse complement strand
ACAAAAATAACTTTTTTGGTATAATTTGGAGTAACGGTATCAAAGAATCTGTTTATTTCTTTGGCTTTTTGATCACATAAATTTTTGGTGATAAGGTTTTGTTCTTGCTCTTGTAAAAAGTCAATTCTCTGCAAGATATCGTTTTTATATTTTTTGTAGTTGATATGAGGCATAAGTTTATTCAAAAGTTATATTAAATTGGCTTTTGGTGGCTAGGTATTCCACCATTTCTTGGGTAGTTTTGGGCTTGGTGTGAGTTAGCATAAGGTGGTTGGTTATTGGTTGTAGTTTTCAATTTCTAAGAATCTAGTTAAACTGTTTGGAAATAATTGAGTAATTTGAGCTTCGTTAATTATTTTTAGATGGTTGTATATTTTTTTAGAATCTTTATTTGCGTCTGTACAGCCTAAAATAGTTTCTAGTTTCTTGACATTAAAATGAATTTGGCAATCTTTAGCTTCATTTAAAAGATTTTTATTTACAGTTATCATACTTTTAACTGTTTTTTGTGAATATGGCTTATTTTCTCTGCTGTTTTGGTTTTTTATATTCTCCCAATCAGCTAAGTTCTCATATTCTTTTCCTATACCTTCAAAATTTTTAAGTTCAAGATCTTGTATAAAATTTGTGTCAAAATCCCAGTCATTTATCATAAAATAGTCTACTCCAAAGTGTTTGCAGACTTTAGCCAGAATATATGCAGTTGTTTTACCGTGATGTGAAATAATTACAAAATTTTTGAAACTCATATAAGTTTGAGCATATCTTTCAGTTTCAGCATTACTTTTTTCTGGATTTTTTGCTAAATAATTTTCTTTTACTTTTTTCTGAATGAGATATCTATAAACCATCAAATCGTTTGGACCTTCTACCATAATCACTTTGTGACTAAATAAAATTTTGTTTATATTTGGTTCTATTATTTTTATAAAATTATTAAACTGCTCAATAGCTTTAATTGGATTCTCAACATTTTGAAATTGTTCTCCCTCTGTAAATAAATCTGTCATTATATCAGGCTTGAACTCACCTGTATTATTATATTTTTTGATGGTTGCACCGTTTTCTAACTCTAGTCTAATTATGTTTTCAGCATTTTCAATATCTATCATTTTGTGAGAGTGAGTGGTATAAATGACTTGGTGATTTTCTGCTAAAGGGCGTAAAACATTACTGTAAAAGTATTCTTGGTGATTTTCGTGCAAAAAACTTTCAGGCTCTTCAAACAAAAACAAACAGCTATGCTCACTAGAACTTTCAGCTATAGCTTGAATTACTGCCATTATAAACATAGAAATATAGCCATCACCAAAATGATTAATTGGTACAAGTCTATTTATATCCCCTCCAATACCAATTTTAAAAACCATTTGCAAAAATATATCTTCATACTCAGGCAAACCAAAATCTACAGTAATAGCATTTTCTCTTAAATTTTTACAATAATTAGTTTTAATCTGTGATATAAATTCATTTAGCTTGGAATTTGCTAAAACTTCATTCACAGAATCTTTACTTTGATTTTTAAAAACATCTTTTTTATTCTTTGTTATTTCATCTGTTTCCATCAAGCTCTGAATATGCTTACCAAGAAACGATTTTATATTACCCCAGCCAGATTTTTGAGTTACTATTTCTTCTTTTATTTTATGAAAGTTTATGTAAAATATTTTAGTTTTATTTTTTAAATTCCACTTTTCATCGGCAATTGGCTTTTCATACTTAATCAACCCATTTTTTAAAACAAAGCAACTAATCATTTTTTTTGGGGGTTTAATAATAGAAAGAGAGTTTTGATTTGATTTATCACTCCATTCATATTTAACCTCAAACTTAGGTAAATTTTCTAAACTACAGTTATGAAAGTCTTTTGTGTCAAATGTTTCTTCGTTTAATGTTTCATAAAGAGAATATTTAATTGCGTTCATCAAGTTTGTTTTACCACAGTTATTGTAGCCAATTATTGTAGTTGGCTTGTTGTTATTAGCAAATTTGAATTCTTGGTCTTCATTACCAAACGATCTATAATTTTTGATTTTAATAGAATTTACTCTTATAGTAGACATATAGTTTGTAATTTAATAATTTTAATACCCTACCCAACCTTAATACTCACAACCTTCATTGTATCGTTACCAAAAATATCTACGACTTTGATGGCGATTTTGTAATGTCCTGATTGGGGATAAATGTGAGCTGGAGTTTTGAGTTCTAGTTTGCGGTTTTTTTTGGTGCGATAGGACTGCCATTCGTTCTCAAAGAGATACTTGCCTTTCCAGACGCTTTGATATGTAGTTTTGGCGAAGATGTTTTTTGTGGTTTGAATACTACCCCGTCCACCGTTGGTGTCCACCCCTTCAAGAGAAGGGGAATTTGGCGTACTGGAATTATCAGCTACTTCAAAAGAAGGGGAATTTTCCAAGTTTTGGTTTTCAATAGTCTCATTTTCAATCTTTTCTACCTCCTCTTGTTCCATCGCTTTGGTGCTTTCGTAGTCCCAGTCAATACTCCAATAATCAATCCAATCTGTCCAGTTTTTG
>JAYWGE010000069.1:0-2544 GCA_043778455.1 bacterium | reverse complement strand
GAACTATTGGCATATATGGAGGTTGACGCTGATGCTATTGTCAAAAAAGTCAAAGAAATCTTGAATAAATAGTATGAAAGAGTTTGTAGCAGAATTTGTCGGCACAACACTATTAATTCTTTTGGGGAATGGAGTTGTGGCAAACACAATCTTATCCAAGTCAAAAGGTAATAACGGCGGTTGGATTGTAATAACTGTAGGCTGGGCAATAGCTGTTTTTGTTGGAGTGTATTCAGCCATAAAACTAGGTAGCCAAGCACATCTCAATCCGATTGTAACAATGGTAATTGGATATTTAAATAATTTTTCACTTCAGCAAATATTTATTTACATTTCTGGACAATTTTTGGGTGCAATGTTCGGTGCTTTTTTGGTTTGGGTTGTTTACAAACTTCAATTTGACGAAACTGAAAGCGAATCACTAATTTTAGCATCGTTTTGCACTTCTCCTGCAATTAAAAATATAAAATACAATCTACTAAGTGAAGTAGTTGCAACCACGGTTTTAATACTTGGAATTTTACTTTTAACAAAATCTGAAATTGGTTTTGGCTCATTGGATGCTTTACCTGTCTCACTATTGATCCTTGGAATTGGACTGTCATTAGGTGGGTCTACTGGCTATGCAATAAATCCAGCGCGAGATTTTGGGCCAAGGATAATCCATGCGATTTTACCAATAAAAAAACAAAGGGTATAGCGACTGGAAATACTCATGGATACCTGTGGTTGGGTCAATTATTGGTGGAATATTAGGAATAATAATTTTCAAAATCTTAATTAATTAAATATGAACGATGACTACAAATATGGATTTAACACCAACTTGGAGCAAGAGTTTATACCCAAAGGCATTTCAATAGAAACTGTTCAGCTAATCTCAAGTAAAAAAAATGAACCGCAGTGGCTCTTAGATTTCCGTCTCAAAGGTTATCATAAATGGTTGGAAGCCCATCAACAGGGACAAGAGCCAAAATGGGCTGATCTTAAAATTGAACCGATAGACTACCAAAACATAATCTATTTTGCTGAGGTAAAATCAAACAGAAACCTCAAAAAACTGTCAGAATACAAGGAAACTTGGCTTGATAATCTGATTTAAAGATTGTCATATAACCTAAGGATCTACTCTAAAAAACTAGCCTACATCTCAATGTCAATGCTAGACACATCCTTCAAACGAATAGAATCAGTGGTATCAGGGTTGTAAGAATTATACATAAGACCAATAAGTTGCTCGGTATTTAATAGTGATACTTTAAGATCCAAACCACCCATTTTACCTGCAATATCATCCACTCGGGTCATCAAAACTCTTCGGTTACTAAGGAAATCCTCTTGTTTTTGTTTAACTATCCGAGCAGGGTTCAAAGCCCGTAAGAAGCTACCAAAAATACCCTCTTGCAAAGTTACAGGATCATAGCCAACTACTAAATAAAAATTTTTTTCCATAATATTAGCTTCTTGAATAATATTTTGGATATACTCTATGTATTCTTGCATTTTGACCCGTAACAAATCGTTAGTTTGGGTGTCTTGTAAGCCTTTGAGTTTTTCAATATAGCTATCAAGGTTGACACGGCGATTTTGAACAACAATTTGAATTGGGTAGTCTATAGAGTTGAGAATACCTTGAAAAGTACCGATGATCATCTCTTGTTCTTGTTGGCTTTTAAGATCAAAGTTGGTACTAGACACACCCAAAATAGCTCTCATTTGACTTTCACGAAGCACAAGGACACTGTCCCGAATTTCGGCAACTTGCAAAAAGTTAAGAGTACTAGATGAAGCTCGTTTTTTGGTTGGTTTTGGATTATTTAGTTTTGTTGCCATAATTTTTACTTGTATGTATATGTTTTATATTAAAATTGAAATAACCACTTAGTATCCAAAAAACTTTTTGTATCCATATCATTACAGTTTCATAACAAATTAAAATATTTTATGAAGTTTTATAAAGGAATAAACTCTCCTCTACGATTATATTTTAACCTTTATAGGTAGATTTATAGTTATTAAAATTATAAATTTGTATGGATTTGGATTTAATTAATGGATAAATATACCTTGTGTTTTTGCTATATTTTTGCGATAGTCTTATGGTGTAATTATACCAAACAAAAAACTTTTTGACAAGTCCAAAAAAATAAAGTATACTTAGAACATTAGTCAACAACATATAGTCAACATATAGTCAATACAAACAAAAGTAACCAATAAAAAAACTAATTTTACATTATCACCTCTTTAATATCTCTTTAATATCTCTTTTATGGCACAAGATAACAACCAATTTCAACCTCAATACAACAATACTCAAAATAATAATATTCCCAATAACATCTCGCCTGTGATCAACAACGGATACACTCCCTATCAGAATAATCTGACAAATAACCAAAACATAGGTCAGAATATCGGACAAAATATGAACCAAAATTTCGATGAGCCTTTAACTCAAGTTAACCCAAATAACCAAAACAATCTTCAAAGTAACATTCAAGACTTCAGCCCAAATCAAAACTTTGACACAGGCATTGGTAC
>JAYWGE010000068.1:0-2545 GCA_043778455.1 bacterium | reverse complement strand
TAATGAAAAAACTCTTACCGTTACTGAAACCAACAATGAAATCAATGACAAAACTAGCGATGAAAACACTAACAAAATTGTCCCAACCGTAATAGAATTTAGCAAAATGGAAACTAACTCTGAGGTCTTGGAGGCTCAAAACTTTGAACAAAAAACCAATAAAGACACTTTTGTGTACGCTACTTTCTCTCAACGACTGTTAGCTTATATCATCAACTTTAGTTTTGCAAGAATCTTGATTTTACCTATTTTGATATTCGTTGGTCTCATTGGCGGTGGTATGACTTTTTTGGAAAACCTAACCAATCCTGAAAATATGTCATCTAGCAGAATGTATGCTGACAGCCAAAGTGTGGTGTACCAATACAAAAATAGTGATTTTGGCAATTACAAAAACTATAGCAATTTTGTCAATAAAAACTATGGACGAAGCCCTAAAGACTTTATTTCGGAATGTCCAAAACCTGCCTGTCCTTTGGTCAATTACAAAAAATCTAGTAGCACAGGTCAATTTATTGAGCTTAGACAAATTATTGGATCGTTTGCACTATTTTTGATCTATGGCTTGACTATGATTGGCGACATTTTGTATGGTGTATTTTGTGCTATTTTTAGAATTAAAACTATCGGGCACAGTCTTCTTGGGCTTAAGATTTCTACTGTCAAAAACAATAACGAAACCAAACCAACTGTTAATGTCTTGATATTAAGAGAGATAACCAAACTAATTCCATTTAATCTATTTATTAGCGCAATTACAATGTTGTCTTCTTCCCAAAAAACAGCACTTCACGATACTATTACTCATACAGTAATTATTGATGATGAGAAAAATAGTGAAACTATCAAATAGTAAATAGCACAAAAAAATAGCACAGAGTTGCTAAATAGCTAAATATAAAGTAGTTGCTTAAAACAACGACCCCCTTCAAGTAGGAGGTTTTTTTGTTATAGTTAGTTTTTAATTTTATTTGGCTTTCTACTTTTTGATTCCTCCCCATTCTACCATAGTATAACCTATTCTTGGGTAGGAAATAAGCTGTTGAGTTGGGACAGAAACATTGGTATCAAGAGCGTCCCAGTCCAAAAAGACACGAATAGATGACTGAGGTTTTGGGTTGATTGTCATTGGGAATAGTTTGTCCAGCTCATTGTTTTGAAGCAGTGAGAACCTATAAAATGGCTTGTTTTTATTTAGTATTTGAGGTAACCAGTACTCCAACATATCGTTAGTTTCTTTTTGATTTAAGCCCACAATAACTAGTTTGTTTCGGAGTTCTTGCTCCAAATTATCTTTGGCTTCCACAAAACCTGAATTAATTTTTGGATATTGATTAGGGGTATTTCCTGCCCAATAAATGTAGGGATAATCATTGTTTTGGCAAGAGGTAACTGCGTATTCTTGACCTTTTTTACCATTAAGATAATCACTGCAATTAGTTAATTTGGGTTGTAAGTCTGTTAATTGTCCATTGGGTTTGGCGTTGACCAACCAACCTTTGTTGTTATTATTGGCATAGTTAGGAACTTGAACATCTAGTTGCATCTTGGATTCTACAGACTCACCAAATCTTACACTTATGTCAGTTGCTACTTCTGGGTAAAGATAAACAACTGGTTTGCCACAACCACCCAAACCTTTGGTATGATCCGCTACAACTATCCAGCCACCTAGACCATCTTGAAACCACAGAATATTGTTTTGGGCTAAGTATTCTTGCTCGGTTGGAATTTTCTTCTCCATTGCCATTTCCATACTTTTGCGAGATTCAACATCGGTTATATTGCCATATTTGGCTTGGTAATGAGCCTTGGCATAGCTTTGGTCTGCGGTAACATAAACGGGAGTTTGACCATAAATTTTACCAATTTCTGTTGGATTAACAGGTTCAGATTTGGCATAAAATGGCTCACCAAATTGTCCACAAGCCGTAACCATAAAATTACCATAATCACCAGCAAACTTTCCAATGTCACTTGCTCCTTGGATATTTTTAGAGCTAAATTCATAGCTTAAATTATGACCATAATCAGGATATGTTGGTTGTTTGCCACCAAACTTTGCCTCAATTTTGGGTGTTGTAACCAATCTACACTTTTCGTAGTCTTCTGTATTTTGACCTTTACAACTAGGCTCTTCATTGGTTATTACCTCCAATATTGAACTGTATCTTTGTTGCTCCTCATCGTATTTTTTGATAGCAATTTGGTATTTTGCTTCAGCATCAGCATAGTTGTTGACCTTGTTGCCAAAAGTTAAGCTATATTGCAAAACTAAACCTGTCTCGTCGCCTACCCAAAATGATTTATTAGTACCAAGATTATTGATACTGCTGGAAGGATCGCCGTTTGGCATCATAGCACTTTGTGATCCACCGTCATAAAATTTGAGGCTACCAAATTCTTTGATCAATTTTAGTTTAGACAAATCGGGTGCCATTTGATTGGTTGACCTAACCAGTTGTAGACCATTGCCAATGTCAATTGACGCAGAAAGATTAGTACCTGTATCCACTTCGCGAGAGGCTATTTTAGATTTATTAAA
>JAYWGE010000067.1:0-2558 GCA_043778455.1 bacterium | reverse complement strand
CAATATTTATAGCGATTTACCTAAAAATGCAACCCCAAAAAACAAAACAAAACTCAAAATTATCCTTGCAGAAATTAAAGAGTTGGAAGTAACTATAGCCCAAAATGGCGAATACGAAAACCTAAACGCTAACGCCAACAAATTTTTGGAACTACAACAAACTATTGAGGAGACTGCCAAGCTACTCAAATTTAGTATCAGTTTTGATCAATATAATTTGCTGATTCTGTTATCCCAAAACCCTATTTTTTTTAAGTTTAACGACTTGCCCAAGCTAGAAATCTATGTCAAAAACAACCAATTGACCCTTGTGCTGTTTGATATTTTGGATTATTACAAAAAGCTGTTACAGATGTTGCCCAAAGAGACCAAAATTATTGATTTACAAGATGAAATAAACCCTGATATTGATATTTCCCAAATGCTACAGATCAAGATTACTGCCCAAGTTTTTTTTGACAAGCTATACTTTAAAGTGCCTGAATACTTGTTTGATAACCTCAAAAAACTAACTCAATACTTACCAAATACTGAGATTTACAATTCTGTCTTGCTCAAAATTAAACTAATCAAAAATCAAAAATTTCCCAAAATTTATCTGACCCAAAACGAAGCAATAGCCATCCAAGAATTACTAGAAAACCCAAGTGATTATAATAAAAACATCCAAACTATCTGTTATAGCTACGAATCCAAAAAACTACTCAAAGAATTGGACAAAATAGATTTTGAAGATACCCAAAATGAGTTCAAATTACTCCAAAACAGCCAAGTCAATTTTTATGACATCACCACCAACTCACTGGTTGCTAGTGCGATGAAATATAAAACTCACAACCCAAAACTGTATGCTGTCCTGTGGAAGCTGTTAGATTACCTCAAAACAGTGGAAAGTGTAAGCGAGAGTCAAAAATTTAACTTGGTGCTGGGATAGATTATAAAAAACCAACAAACAAAAAACTGTCATACTTTTGAGATATTGGAGTAATACTATTAGAAACCAGCGAGGCCTCAACGATTTCTATTTCAAACAAACCTAAAAATAAACTTATATCTTATGTCTATCAACAAAAAAATTGTAGCAGGAGCATTGGTAATCATAGCAGGAATTGGCGGTGTGTCAGCTTTTGCGATGAGCAACCCAACTATCCAAGCTGACTTTAAAGCTGTCCAAACTGCAATTGCTTCCAAAGATCTTGGCGCCTACAAAACAGCCAAAACCCAACTAGCTAATGACAAAAAAGATGCTGAAGTAACCAAAATCAATACCACCACCCAAGACCAGCTAAACACAATGTCAGATCGCCAAGCTAAATCACAAGCTAGAATGATAGCCTTAAACAACAATGATTTAGCTGGATTTAATAGTAATTCAAACAAAGCTGTTGACCAAGCAACTTTTGACAAAATGGTAACCAACAACAAAACTAGACTGGACACAATGAACAAAATCTCTAACGCGATCAAAAACAATGACTTTAATACATTCAAAAGTATCCAGCAAAATAAAATGAACGAAATGAAAGCCAATCACCCAAACAAAAAAGGTAATGACAAACAAAACCAGAAAAAAGATTACAAAAACCTAACCGATGCCCAGCTTCAAACAAAATTTGACAAAATGGTAGCAGATTACAAAGCTACAGGTCAACTACCAGCTCAAGATTTAGGCTTTGGTACAAAAGGTCATAAAGGTGGATTTGATGAAGGATTTGGAGATAAATTCAACAACGATTTTGATTTTTAGACTAAAATAATTAAGACAATCACTAAAATACTTAGCCTTCACCCAACCCCTCCCAAGTGAGAGGAGTTTAATATAACTCAAGATTATGTACAAAGACTTGACCGATGTAGAATTGACCCAAAAGACTATTGATGGTGAGGTTTCTGCCTTTGAAGAGCTGGTCAATCGTTACCAAAAACCGATATTTTACTACTGTCAAAGACTTTTGAACAACAATCACACCGACGCAGAAGATGCCACTAGTGAGGCTATGTTTAAGTTATACAAAAATATTGCCAAATATAACCCTGAATACAAATTTAGCTCTTGGTTGTACAGAATCGCTCATAACTGTGCCGTAAATATAATCGCATCCAAGTCCAAGCTATTTTATGTTGATATTGAGTCATTTTGGAATATACCTACCAAGGAAAAAGATGAATCATCTATCAACAAATACGAGTTGGAGCAAATTCTTGACAAACTTAATTTTAATGACAAAAATGTTTTGATCTTGTATTATTTGGAAGAAAAAACTACTAGTGAAATATCTCAAATTTTGAACTTAAGTGAAAATACCGTAACCCAAAGAATCTGTAGAGCTAGAGCTAAAGCTAGAAAAATTCTCAATAAGATCTACCTAACAAATCTATCAAATTAATTTATAAAAATTATGGATACAAACAACATTCCACCTAGTATCTCACATAGCATTCCAGCCAACCAAGAGCTTGATTTTACCAAATTACACAATCGGATATTACAAAAAATTAGTAATCAAAAACCTTATTCAGCCCTGAGGCACAGATTAATATTAGCATCTCTTAGTTTG
>JAYWGE010000066.1:0-2567 GCA_043778455.1 bacterium | reverse complement strand
CTACTAGTGATTTGCATATGGAACACAAGCTACATAAGACTGCTGATCAAGTTTTGATTATGGCAATTGAGGCTGTTAGACTTGCCAAAAGTTTGTGCGATCGGGTTACATTTAGTGCTGAAGATGGCTTTCGGTCAGATAAAGATTTTTTATGTAAGATTTTTGGGGCAGTTATTGAGGCTGGAGCTGACACGATCAACATTCCTGACACAGTTGGCTATGCCACGCCTACGGAATTTGGAGAATTGGTTAAATATGTTATTCAAAATACCAAAAACATAAATAAAGTAACTGTTGCAACTCACTGCCACGACGATCTTGGTTTGGCAGTTGCCAACTCACTTGCAGGTGTTCAAAACGGTGCTACCGAAATCCAATGTACCATCAACGGTATCGGCGAACGAGCAGGAAATGCCAGTCTTGAAGAAGTGGTTATGGTAATCAAAACCCGAGCTGATTTTTTTGAAGAGACAATCGGAAGTATATCAACCAACATTGACACGACCAAGATTTTTGCCACCAGTCAACTATTGACCACCCTCACTCAAATCCCAGTCCAGCCCAACAAAGCTATTGTGGGAGCCAATGCTTTTGCCCATGAATCAGGTATTCACCAAGATGGAATGCTCAAAAATCGCAAAACCTACGAAATTATGACTCCAGAATCAGTGGGTGTAGCTGAGCATCAAATTGTACTTGGCAAACATTCGGGTAAAAATGCAGTATTTGTTAGGATCGTTAACTTAAAAATTACTTTTGACGAGACTCAAAAAGAAGCTATTTTTGTTAGATTTAAACAACTTGCCGACACCAAAAAAACTATTACCGACCAAGATTTGGTTGATATTTGCAGATAGATAGAAATTTTATTGAATATACAAGCCAATACTGTTATTTTCAAGTAAATACTGTCATCTTGAGCAAAGCGAAAGATCTAATCCACTATAATAGATAAAACCCCCTGTCATCCTGAATTTACTTTAGAATCTAATAGCTCAAATAGAAATATAAGTTAGGCTTAATATTTTGCAAATAAACAAAATTATCTGAAACAATAGTTTTTTAAGTTATGTAAAAATGTAAATAATGAAATATTTGGTAGTGATAAATATAGCGTTGATATGTAAACTATATTTGTATTTTAAACTGCCAAAAAATCCCCAGCCCCGTTGGGACAGCCCCTTCGGACAACTTGCGTTGCTGTATCAAGTACAGCTATACCAGATGTCTTTGTCAAGGGGCGACTAGCCACCAGCCTATCAGTTATAATTTTAAGATTACCAAATATTTTTAGTTTATTAAAAAGCAAAGTAATCCCAGTCTACTCCACACAAAAACCTTTAATGATGAGCAAAATAAATTAAAAAACCTCAACTTTTATGATTCCATTCCAAAACATCACCTCCAAAATTACCCCAATCGCCATCAAAGATATTGACACGGATATGATTATTCCTGCCCAGTATCTCACCCAAACGGGAAGTACAGGCTTTGGACAATATCTATTTGAACGGCTCCGCAAATCCGACCCTAATTTTCCTCTCAATCAAACCAAATACCAAGGTAACAGTATCCTTGTAGCCCGAGACAATTTTGGTTGTGGCAGTAGCCGAGAACATGCTGTCTGGTCATTGTTACAATATGGTTTTCGAGTAGTTATTGCACCCAGTTTTTCGGATATATTTAGTAACAATGCTCCCAAAAATGGTTTGGTTCTCGTTCAGCTCAGCCCAGAGATAATAGAAGAGTTATTGGCGTTTGAAGGTGAGGTAACCGTGGACTTGTTATATCAAAGCGTATCCTATCAAAAATTACTACTTAACTATAGATCAAGCGATGGATCAAACGACAGTTTGGAGGTTACAAAACATATGTTTTCTTTTGATCAATTCCGTAAAGATTGCATCCTCAATGGCTACGACGACCTAGATTATCTTTTGGCACACACCCAAGAAATTGACACTTGGAA
Organism: bacterium; assembly: GCA_043778455.1. Taxonomy (GTDB): domain Bacteria; phylum Patescibacteriota; class JACMRA01; order JACMRA01; family JACMRA01; genus JAYTWQ01. The sequence continues at coordinate 598 of JAYWGE010000066.1, read as the reverse complement.
CAATATCGTTAGTTCCTCATATTTAGGGGGTGTCGCAACAGCGACGGGGGTAGTTACCCAAAAAAACACTCAACCAAAACCTCAAAACATCATTCAAAAAATTTGGGAAAAACACACAGTAGCCCAAAAACAAGGACATCCAACTATTTTTGGTATTGATTTGCAATTGGTTCACGAGGTAACTAGTCCACAGGCATTTAGTATGCTCCAAAACCGAAACTTGCCCGTTAAGTACCCAAACAAACACATTGCCACCCTTGATCACTCTATTCCAACTCGCCAAGACCGAGAAAATATTCACGATCCAATTGCCAAAAACCAAGTAGAAACCCTAAGGCAAAATGTAGCCAATTTTGGGATTACCATCAAAGATTTTGGTAGTGGCAATCAAGGAATTGTCCATGTGATGGCACCCGAATTGGGCTTGGTGCAACCCGCTATGACGATAGTTTGTGGGGATTCTCATACCAGCACCCACGGGGCATTTGGAGCTATGGCGTTTGGAGTTGGCACCAGCGAAGTAGGTCTTGTGATGGCTACAGGTTGTATTTTGCAAAAAGAACCCAAAACTATGAAAGTAGAATTTGTTGGTAACTTA
>JAYWGE010000065.1:0-2572 GCA_043778455.1 bacterium | reverse complement strand
CTCAAACATCTTACCATATCATGGAGTAGCTGTATTAACAAAACAATGCCACTTCAAAATGGAATATCTCATAGATTTGCAAAACTCTGGAATGGAATATAAACAAGTATACTTTGATGAAGACAAAGAAAAATTACCATTTTATTATTGTGAAACCTAATTATAAAATCCAAACCAACAATTTAACCATTTTATTATGCAAATACAACCAACTCAAAACTCAACTCAATCCACACCCAAACCACTGATTTTGACAGGAGATCGACCTACAGGTGCGTTACACATCGGGCATTATTTTGGCTCACTGATCAACCGAAAAGCAATGGAAAATGACTATACCACCTTTCTTATGGTTGCCGATGTCCAAGCTCTGACTGATAATTATGACAACCCTGCTAAAGTCCGAAACAATGTCCTTGAAGTTGCTACCGACAATATGGCACTGGGGTTAGATATGGCCCAAACCAGCATTTTTATCCAATCTCAAATCCCTCAAATAGCTGAGCTTACTGTGTTTTTTAGTAACCTTGTAACAGTGTCTCGTCTCCAACGCAACCCAACTATCAAAACTGAAATTAGTCAAAAAAAAGCTCTTTTTGGAGATAACGGCGAATCTGTAACTTACGGATTTTTGGGATATCCTGTGTCCCAAGCTGCGGATATTCTGTTTATGCGAGCCAATTGTGTGCCTGTGGGTGAAGACCAGCTCCCTGTCATAGAAGTATGCCGAGATATTGTCAACAAATTTAATGCAATCTATGGTAATGGTACAGATATTTTTCCGATGCCAACTGCTAAATTATCTGAAGCTACTCGTATTCTTGGGCTAGATGGTAACGCCAAAATGAGTAAATCCTTGGGCAACGCCGTATATCTCAAAGACAGCGAGGAAGAAACTCTCAAAAAAATCAAATCTGCCAAAACAGACAGTGGCGACACCCTTACCTTTGAGCCAAAAACCCGACCCGAAATCAGCAATCTAGTCTTACTTTATGCGATGTGCAACAACATAACCACCGACCAAGCTGTAACAGATCTAGTTGGTGTTCGGTATGGGGCTTTTAAGCTCAAACTAGCTGAGTGTATGAATGCTCACCTAAGGGAATTTCGCTTCAACAGAAAGGAATTAGAAGCTAACCCAAATATGGTCAAACAAATTCTTGAACAAGGCAGGATTAGGGCAACCCAACGAGCCGAGGAAACAATGAAACTAGTACGTAAATCTATGATGATTGATTATTAAAGTTAAAACTTTGACAAAAAAGCTTAAAAGAGGTTTAATTAAAATATATGCCTAATAAATTTCATATAACCCATCTGTATCCCAAAGAAATGTCCATTTATGGAGATATTGGCAACATCATTGCGATGCAACATGCTCTTCAAAAAATTGGCTGGGAGTCGGTATATCAAACCGTAGAAATTGGTCAAGACTTGCCAAAATGTAACGATTGGATTTTTGTTGGTGGTGGTCAAGATGAAGATCAACTCAAGATTACTGCAGATTTTTTGGGTCGCAAAGATGATATTACAAAATTGGTGGAAGATGGTGTGTGCGTTTTGGCTATTTGTGGTGGCTACCAGCTATTGGGTCAGGAGTTTGTAGATGGCAATGGTCAAAAAATGCAGGGTTTGGGTGTTTTTCCTGTGGTTACCAAATCTTTGGATGGGTCTGTCAAAAACCGATGTATTGGCAATATTGTTATAAATTCCAAACTTTTGGAGTGTCAATTGGTTGGTTTTGAAAATCACGGTGGACAAACTCACTTTGAAAATGCCGATGATAAAAATATGGCTTTAGGGGAAGTTGTCGTTGGTTATGGCAATAATTTTAGGGACAAAATAGAAGGGTGTGTGTACAAAAATGCTGTTGGAACTTATCTTCATGGTTCTTGTCTACCCAAAAATCCCGAATTAACAATGTGGTTTATTAACAAAATTGCAGATCGCAAAAAAGAAAAAGACGAAATTGGTTATGGTTTGTACTATATGGTCAAAGAAGCTAGTTTGGATAATCAAATTGCCACTATTACCAAAAATACCCTCATTCAAAGGTTTATAAAGTAAAAACTATGGCAAAACATTCTTTTTCAAGTAAGCTAACTACTTTGGATCTTCACAATCTTCGTCCAATCCCTGGAGAAAGTGTAGAAGAAGCAGTTTATCGTGTTTTGGATAGGTTTATGACCAAGTTTTTGATTCAAAAAACAGTTGATGTAACGATTATCGTTGGCAAAGGACTAGGTAGCAAAAAATTTATTAATGGCAAAAATCCACTCAGGTATTATACGGAGCAATATTTACACAAAGTTGGTTGCCACTGGTCGGACGGAGATTGGCTCACCGGTCAAGACGGAAGTCTAAGAATCAGATGGTAAACATTTAATCTAAATAAGTAAATCCCCCTATAAGGGTACGGCTGTTCCACCAAATTTTATGCTAATAAAAACAATATTGAAATTAGGATAATCCCCTCCAAATGTCATTCTGAACTAGTTTCAAAATCTAAAAGGTATTTTTTTAGTTAATTTTATTTTTAAAATATTAAATCTAGTTTATACTTCCATTCAGG
>JAYWGE010000064.1:0-7429 GCA_043778455.1 bacterium | reverse complement strand
TTTATTCTATTGGTTATTACAAAGACATTCAATCTCGGGTTTTAGGTTCGGTTTTTTATGCTCCTGCTAGTTTGACCCTGCTCTTTGGTAGTTTGTGGGCAGTAATTACACACCTATTCAAATAAAAATCACCAGTATGCCAACCAATATGTTAAAGCTATCTTCAATATTCTCCAAAGAAAACTGTAAAATCTTTTTCAAAATCCTAATTTTAGTACTAATTCTTGCTACAATAGTTATCATCACCTTACCCAAAGAGTCTATTAAAATAATGGAAATAAGAAATATAGGCAAAAAACTGGGCAGTTTGTCGGCAATTCTTTTTTGTTTGTCAATTACCACAGGAATCATCAATAGATTTCAAAACCTAAAGATAAGCACCCTTGATTTGGGTCAAAAAATCTTTCAAAGAATTAAACCTTTAGGTAGCTACTTGATGTATTCTCGCACCCAAATCGGAATTGCGATGTTTGTTTCTGCTTTATCGCACTATGTTTTGATAACTATTATTCCTATTATCAAATATGGTCGGACTGTTCAGCCACAAAGTTATTTAACTTTCGGGTTTTTGGCATTATTTTTATCTTTTTGGTTAGCAATTACCAGTAACTGGTTTAGCAAAAAACTACTCAAAACCAATTGGAAGCGACTGCATAGTTTGGTTTATATTATTGTTTGGCTGATTTTTCTTCATGTTGCCTTGATTGATCTCTCTCTTATTAGCGTCATTGTCTTATTTTTTGCAATATTAGAAACTACTTCTTTGTTTTATAGAAAATTTAATAAGAGTAGCCATGGTTAAAAATTCTTTAATATACCCAAATAGCAAAACTTAAATTATCCTATAAATAACTCAAAAAGTAATAATTTAAACATTTACTACACACTCCAAATATCTCATTCTCCACATGTTTGCAGAATCTAAAGTGTGTTGTTTTAGTTAATTTAATTCTATTTATTTTCATATATCATCATATTTATACTTCTAATTTGAGGTATTAGATCCTGAAACAAGTTCAAGATTACAATGGATTTTGAAGTTTCGTTGATGGAAGTTATTAAGAGCGTGTAACGATTAAAAACAAATTTTTATCAAATATTATGTCCAAAAATAAACAAAACTCTCAAACCAATTCCCAAGCAGATATTAAAACTAAAATTAATATTAAACCTAATTTGAAGGTACAAATTGACCGTAAAATAATTCTTTTTGCTTTATTTTTTGTAATCATCAATATCATTGCAGGTTATGGAATAGTGTGGCTGGGTGCAGACATCAAAGGTATCTACAGCTCACTAAATAAGCCATTTTTTGCTCCTGCGGTGTGGGTTTTTGGGATTGCGTGGACTGTCAATAATTTACTGGTTTTGTTGGGCAATTATTGGACTTTGGAACTGCCAAAAACTGCTTTGCGAAACAACTTGATCAAATTTCAAATTGCGTCTTGGGTCAACTATACTGTGTTTCAATATCTATCTTTTGGTTCACCGATTTTATTTGGAAAGTTAATTCCTTCTATGTTCTTTTTGCCAACTTTTAGTATGCTCGTTTTGACGATTATTAGCATGGCTTTGGCATATCGGTTGGACACTCAAGAATACAATCAAGAATTTCGGGTTTATACAGGTAAATCAACCCCTTTAATAGTTAGAATTAGGTCGGGCAAGTCTATTTTTATGACCTTTACAAGTCTTGTGTCGTGGCTTTTGATCGCTTCAGCTCTTGGTTTATATATTTGGCTTGATAATTAGCTTAGTACTATGTTGGTATAATTTAGCTTAGAAAAATCTTGACAAAAATCAATAAAAATGTCATAATTAAATTTAGAATGTCTAAATATTACCAACAACAAATCAATCAAATTTTTAGCAAATCTATCAGTCAATCATTTAGTGTTTAAGCAGTTTTTAGGAGTATTTTTGCTCCTCTTTTTTTTGCAAATTTTTATATAATTCTTATGACTATTCTTACCTCCATTCAAACCGCCCAAAAATTACTCTCCAACGGTATCGTCAAACTGTCTCCAGATCAGCCTTTTACATTTGCCAGTGGTATCAAATCACCTATTTATTGCGACTGCCGAGCCATTATGTCTTTGGTAGATTTTCGTAAAAATATTGCCATTGCCCTTGCTCACAAAATCCAAGCGGAGTATCCAGATGTCCAAGTTATTTCTGGAGTGGCCACAGGTAGTATTGCTATTCCGATGTTGGTTGCCGATATTCTTGGCTTACCGCTGGTTTATTGGCGAAAACCTAAAGGACACGGACTGGACAAAAGCCTTGAAGGAATCTATGAAATGGGTCAAAAAGTGGTAGTTGTTGAGGATATGGTTTCTACTGGTGGCTCTTCGCTCACGGCTATTGAAAGTTTGCGTAGCAGTGGATTGCAGGTTTTGGGGGCTATTGTTACTTATTCTCACCAAATGCAACAAGTGGATCAAAACTATGCTAAGGCAAATACCAGATATGTCAACTTGGCAGGACTGTCAGACATTTTGGAATACGCACAAACTAGTGGTTCGCTTACTGCCGATCAAGTAGAAACGATCAAAGACTGGAAATCTGACCCAGCAGGATGGGGAGTAAGACACGGGTTCGTGGGGTAAAAAAGATTAAAGTCATTATATATTATGCAAATAAATTCAACATATTTTACTCAATATCGCAAAAAACTAGGATTTTCCAATCAAACCAGTTTAAAAGATTTTTTTAAGGCTAAAGATATAGTGTCTTCTATAAATTATGAATATTTAGAATCTCTTAATAACAGGCTTTTTGAGGTTATAGAAAAAATAAATAGGGTTGTTCCAGCAGAGATCTCAATTAAAAAAATTGATGAATTTGGTTGTAACAATATCACAAATATCTATGAGAAACTAAAAATTAATGGTATAATTCCCAAACTCAACAACCAAGGTAGAAGACCTGAAGAAGTCTATTTCTCTTGGATGAGAGGTCTTGTTATATCTAATTATTTTACAAAAGCTATATCTCATATTTTTGATACAGATACAAGTAATATCCAAACAATTGGCGATGACGATCTTGTAAATATTGATAGCTTTAAAAGAACACCAAAAGCTGATTTAGAAGTAACTTTTGGCAATAATCAAAAAATTAGAGTTGAGATGCAGTCGGGTTTTCAGGGGATAAATGATATAAAACAGCACAAAGTTCTTGAGGCCAAAAAAATCAAACGAGAACTAGGTGTTTCATCTGTTGTTGTTCATATAGATCTGTTTAATGGTCAGGTTGCCTTTGTTAAAATTGATGATATAGATGACGAAAGCACAAATTGGATTACTAGACAACAAATGGAAGGTCAAACTGTTTTTAATATTGAACAAAATTTATTTATTTGGAAATTAACCGACATGCCTCCAAAAATTTACAACATTAGCTTTGAATAAGTTGATCTAATAGTTTATTTATATGAAAAAACTTAAAGTTATAGATTTATTTTGTGGAGTAGGAGGTTTGAGCTATGGTTTTGCAAATAATCTCAATTTTGAAATATTAGCCGCTAACGAAATACTACCCAATACCGCAACTGCTTATCAGCTTAATCACCCAAAAGTCAAAGTCTACTGTAAAGATATTAAAAATTTTGGTATACTTGACCTACAAAAAGATTTTAACTTTCAGGTTGGAGATATTGATATTATAATCGGTGGCCCACCTTGTCAGGCTTATTCAACCATAGGTATGAGATTGATTGGCGATCCAAGAGGTTCTTTGTTTCAAGAATATTATAGAATCCTAAAAGAAATTCAACCAAAAATGTTTATTTTTGAAAATGTAAAGGGTTTACTCTCTATACAAAAAGGTAAACTACTCATTGAAATAGTTGATTTATTCAAATCATTAGGTTATTTTTTACAATACCAAATATTAAATTCTGCTAATTATGGTGTTCCACAAACAAGAGAAAGACTCGTATTGGTAGGGTCAAAAATTAATAATAACTATATTTTCCCAGCTCCAACTCATAGCCAAGAAACATTGCAAAGCTCTTCTTCAGACTTTTTTTCAAATTCAACAACTGGTTTAAAACCTTATCTATCACTTGGTGAAGCAATTTCAGACTTACCATTTATCAAAAGCGGTGAAGAAAGTGGTGAGTACGCAACCTTACCTAACAATGATTTCCAAGTGTTTATGAGAAAAAATAGCACGAGTTTATTAGACCATAATTCACCCAAAAATAATCCAACTTTGGTTAAGATTATGGAGTTATTGCCTGATGGTGGAACACCACTAGACTTACCTATTGAATTACGACCCAAAAGTGGTTTTGCAAATACCTATTCAAGACTTTGGTGGAATAAACCAAGCCCAACAATAACTAGAAATCTAAGTACACCATCTTCGTCCAGATGTATTCACCCAAAAGCACCAAGACCATTAACTACTCGTGAGGGAGCTAGGTTGCAAGGTTTTCCTGATAATTATGTTTTTTTTGGTACACGAAGCGACAAAAATCTGCAAATCGGTAATGCAGTTCCTACCTTTCTCTCTATCGCTTTGGCTAATTCAATTTATCAATACCTAAAATTCTAAACAAAAACTTCAAACTAATGTCCCAAATCCACCAACCAACCAACCATTTTGCAGATCTTATAAATAGTCAAGTTCTCTCCAAAAAGTCCCCAATTGTCTTGGGTGTAGATCCCAATTTTGACCTTTTACCCGAAAAAATGCGTCCTCGCTATCTAGAAAAATATGAAATCAACGGCAAGTTGTGGGAATTTACCAAGTCTCTATTGGACAATACCCATGATTTGGTTTGTGGGGTCAAGTTTCAGTCGGCTTACTTTGAGCAATTTGGTTCTTGGGGGGTACGAGTTCTTGCCAAGTCAGTCCAGTATGCCAAATCTCTTGGTTTGCCTGTGATTATGGATGCCAAACGGGGCGATATCGGTTCTACCAGCGAGGCATACACTAAGGCTTATCTCAACTCCCAATCTACCTTTGAAAATTTCCAATTTACCTCTTATCTTGATAGCGACGCCGTTACGGTCAATCCTTTTTTGGGTTTGGATACTATGGAAAGTTTTGTCAGAGCCAGTGAGCAAGGCAAGGGGGTTTTTGTGCTAGTCAAGACCAGCAATCCAGGCTCAGGGTTCATCCAAAATGCAATGATCGGGGATAGGACAGTGTCTCAAAGTTTGGCTAGTTTTGTCCATTCTGAAGGTCAAAAATCTATTGGCTTGACAGGGTTTAGTAATATCGGAGCTGTGGTTGGAGCTACTAAGGTGGAAGAAAGTCTTGATCTAAGGGCGATTATGCCCAATAATATTATTTTGGCTCCTGGTATTGGGGCGCAAGGTGGTAATCCTGATGATATCAAAAGGATGATGAACGAGCAAGGACTTGGGGTCATTGTGCCAATTAGTAGGGGTATCACTTACCCAAAACTGACAGGCGATCAAGTTTGGATAGAAGAAGTCCGTAAAAACTGCGAGAAATTTGTGGGTATTATGAGATAAAGCTAGACCCATAATAAAAAGGACAAACTAGACACAGAATTAGTTTGAAAACAAGATTACTTACTCGGTTTGTTGAAAAGTAATTTGTCTATTTCCTGTTGTATTTGACTATAAAGTTTGAGATAAAAAATCTTGACAAAATCCCAAATATTGACCATAATTAAAATAAAGAAAAAAAACTAATTTCAAATCTGTAAAAACTAAAAATACCCTAAAATATTATGAACCCAAACGATCTAATTTCAAATTTAACATCCCAATTAACTAAAAATGGTATTGCTCAAGATCAAATTAACTCAGTCATCGGCGGTCTTAATCTCCAAAAAACTGGTGTAGATATGATTACTTCCCAGCTTCCCAATCTCCTATCCCAAAACAACATTCCAACCGATGTGATTACGAAAGTAATTGCTAATATTACCCAAGATGGTTTTCAGATTGAAGATATTACTTCAGCGATTGATCCATCCAAGATCGGTGAGGATATGCTTGGTGGAATTATGGGTAATTTTGGTGGTATTGGAGATATGCTTGGTGGAATGTTTGGCAAAAAATAAGAACTCTCTAGTTCAAAAAATCTTTTTAAATACTGGGCACATTTTAACTAATATTTCCTTAATATTTTTATGAATTATTGGTTTGTTCTTTTGTCATTATCTTCTTTTTGCTATTTTTTTAGTAGGCTAACCACCAGTTGGCTTATTGCCAATGCTCAAAAATTAAAAATTGTAGACGATCCATTTCAAAGTCCTCATCGTAAAGATCAAAAACAACCTATACCCTTACTTGGGGCAACAGGATTTATTGTCTCTTGTGGTGTTAGTATGGTTTTTGTTTGGGGATGTCTCAAGTTCAATTTATTAGATTTAAGGTCTGTTTTAATTCAAAATATGATTTATGTCTTCCACTTAGGTTGGATCATTGTCGGAGGATTAATTTTGGCAATTGGAGGATTCTTGGATGACAAATTTACTTTATCCAGTAAGCGGCTTTTACTATTTGTGGCAACAGGTATTGGAATAGCAGTTTCTCTCGGTGGTCTAAAAATACAAAATTTATCTTATCCTTTTGATAGTTTTTTACCTTACTTTAGCTCTAGCATTGTTTTTTTGCCTAGTCTTTTGGCGTATATTTGGATTTTGTGCTGTGTGTCTGCTACCAAGTTTTTGGATGGACACGATGGCTTGGTTTCTAGTGTTGGTATTTTAAGTTTGATTACCATTGGATGGGTTAGTACTTTTGGCAATGTGGATCAACCCTTTATTTTGATGGTCTCAGTAATTTGGATTAGTGGTATTGTAGGTTTTTTGCCTTTTAACTTGCCCAACGCCAAGATTTATTTGGGTGAAGGTGGTAGCGAGATTATTGGTTTTGTAATTGGAGTGCTTTCTATTTTGTCAGGAGCCAAGATTGCCACAGCTAGTAGTATTATTGGTTGGTTTGTTTTTGATATTTTGTTAGTAATTTATTTGCGACTAAAATCCAAGAAAAGTCCACTCTCAGCAGGTCGGGAACATTGGCATTTTCGGTTGTTGGACACAGGTATGACCAAGTGGCAAGTGCTAATTCTGACAATTTCTATTTTACTTGTTAGTTCTGTTTTAGGCTTGTTTTTACCAACAATTTACAAACCATTAGCCATAGTTGGTCAATTTATTATTTTGATTTTGATCTTGTTGTGGACACAAAAACGCACTCAATGAAGATAGGGTAACCAATGATTAGTAGACTCGCTGATTACTTTTTAGGTTATCCATCAATATAATTTTGCATCAACTCTATTAATACATTCTGGATTAAAAACATTCAAACTTGTCAAGAATGGCAGTGAGTTTTCGTTACTCAGGGTTACTAAATATGACTACTCAAGATTTCTTTGGCTAAGATTTTGGCTCGTTCTACACCTGGTTGGTCAAAAGTGTCAACATTAAGCATAT
>JAYWGE010000063.1:0-7444 GCA_043778455.1 bacterium | reverse complement strand
AAATAACAATCTAAACATTTATACTACACTTCAAATGTGTCATTCTTCACATGTTTGCAGAATCTAAAAGGTATTTTTTAGTTTAATTCTATTGTTTTGTAAAATATTAAGTCTAACATATCTTTTTATTTGAACTATTAGATCCTGAAATAAATTCAGGATGACAGTGAGTTTTGAGATTTCGTTGATGGGGGTTATTACTAATTTGTTTATTTCTATTTGTTATTTCTAGTAATTTAATTAAATATTAGTTTCGTGCGAAAAGTAAATATAGCTAAACCCACCTCAAACTATACAGTTATCAAAGCTAATTTATGATACTTGAGAAGATCTTTCGCTTTGCTCAAGATGACAATAGCTATAAACAATAACAACTGTTAAATAGTCTAAACTTGCCAAAATACACAAATACCAACATAATTAAAATATGTCCGATATCCAGTTTGTACCCAGCTTTAGACCTAAAATTTCTAAAAACACAAAAAAACCATCTACTATTTTTAATACCAGTTTTAGCACGGCTTTTAATCCGATTAAAGTCTTGGATCAAGGTTTTGTAACCAGTAAAACTCAGTATCACAAAGGCACTGACTACGAAAAATACTGTCTATATAACACCACTCAAAATCTATTTATTACAGGTAAAGCAGGAACAGGAAAAAGTACTATGCTCAAGGAATTTGTGGTTTACTGCAACCAAAACAACATCAATTGTGTGGTAGTTGCCCCAACGGGAATTGCTTCCATTAATGTCAACGGCACCACAATTCACTCATTTTTTCAAATAGATATCCATAACCCGACCAACCTCAAAAAGCTCAACCCTATCAAAAAAAATATCCTCAAAGCTGTAGATGTTTTAATTATTGACGAGATGTCTATGGTTTCGGATCAAATGTTTGATTTAATAAACAGACGAATGAACCAAGCTAAATTTGGAGATAACCCTCATAATAAAAAATTTGGAGGGGCTAGATTGCTTTTGTTTGGAGATATTTTTCAACTTGGGCCTATTAACAAAGAAGATGAAAAGCAAGTTGGGTATTTTTTTGAGTCTGTGATATTTGAGTTTATGAGGTATAATGGCAATATAGCCCTACTGGAACTAAACAAAATTTGGAGGCAGGACGATCAAAAATTTATTGATATACTGTCCAAAATTCGTGATAATTCTGCCAAAAATAGTGATTTGGAGATACTCAATCGTAAGGTGTTATTGGAACCAGCAGATAGTTTTGCCAAAAAAAATAATTTCTCCATTTTGTGTACCACCAACAGGCAAGTCAATCATTATAACACCCAAATTCTCAATACCATAAATACCAAAACCCATATTTTTACAGGCAAGTTATTGGGTGAATTTTCTCACTACGACGGGCTTCCTGCTGTGGAATTAGAACTAAAAATTGGTTGTCTTGTTGTTTTTGTCAAAAACGATGCAAGTAAACGCTGGATCAATGGTGATTTTGGAATTATCAATAACTTTGTGTATCGCCTAACTTTGGTCAAAAATGAGCAACAAACGATAGAAACCTACACTGATTATCTCAATGAAAAAGACAAAATCAAAGCCGATATGGAAAAGTTTGCTAAAGATGGTTACAAAATTAGTAACGCTGGATATTATTTACAAATAACCCTGACCAGAACAGGTGAAGAAGTGTTTGTGGGTAAAGATAATTGGGAGAAAAAACAGTACGAAATGGTGGAGGAAGAAGTGATTGTAGATGGCGAAAAAATGATCCGCCAAAGCCTGAAGGATAAAATTATTGGAGCTTATAATCAGTTTCCACTCAAGGTCGGCTATGCGTTAACGGTGCATAAATCACAGGGAATGACACTGGAAGGTGCCGTTTTGGATTTTGGATCAGGAACTTTTGGAAGTGGCTTGGCATATGTTGCTTTTTCAAGGGTCAAGTCTTTGGCTAATTTGTATCTCACAGCTCCGATTGATACTACGATAGTCAAACTAGACCCCAAAGTAGTGGATTTTTATAATGACTGGAAAAACGATGAGGTTGTGATTTAGAGAAAAAATACCTTGACAAAAGTACATCAACTATGTAATAATTAGAACACAACGAGTATATAAAAAACTTTGACAAACTTCAAAAAATATGATATACTTAATTAATAATTACATTATTAAATTGTTAAAAATATGTCAAAAATTATTTCACTATTTAACCATAAAGGAGGTGTTGGTAAAACCACAGTAGCCCACAACTTAGCGGTATCTTTGACAAAACAAGGTAAAAATGTACTTTTAATAGATGCAGACCCTCAAATGAACTTAACAGCATCTGTGCTTGGACTATCTAACTCTGCAGATTACGGCGACCAAACAAACAATGACGATAGCTGGATAGATTTAATTTCTAATTATACCAATATAACTGATTATTTTAATTGGAATACACACAAAGACTCTATTAAAAATGATAATTTTAAAATAAATTTATTTGAATATAAAACTAAAAATGAATTAGAAAATACTGAAGAAGATTTGTTTTCTACTGATATTAAAAAAGCTAAATTAGCAGAAAATAATAATATAAAAAGAGGTAAATTAAGCTTATTAATTGGAGATTTGAAGTTATTTGAACTAGAGGCAACATTATACAGCATAGCTACAAATAAAACCCTTAACAGAAATAATGGAATTTACAGAATAGAAGAGTCAATTCGTTCACTTGGAAAGGATTATGATTATGTAATAGTTGATACTTCACCCAGTGCAAACAGCATTCTTAATGGAATAATCATACTTGGTTCCGATTATTTCCTTGTTCCTGTCTATCCCAACTTTTTCTCTTTACAAGCGGTTAATAACTTGAGTGGAGTTTTTGAATACTGGAAAAAATTACTTGAAGATTTTAGATCTACGCCAAACTATAAAGGTCTTAGTTTTCAGCCAAAATTCCTAGGAATAATTGTAACAATGGCAAAGAAATATGAAAAGAAATATGTGAATAACAATGAAACTAGTTATTCTAAAAATATAACAACCTCTTATTCAGCACGATGGAAAAATAAATTAAATGAAAGTATAGAAAGTTTTCACCTCAAAATGATAGACACAAATAGAACAGTATCAAAATCTGAATTTAAGAATATTTTTATAGGTCAACAACCCTTTATAGCTTCAGAATTATGTGATTTTACAGGAAAACTAAGAGACATTTCAGAAATAGTTGGTGTACCAGTTGTTGATTTAGATGATAAATTAGTAAAAGATGGTTGCAAAACTACAGGTGATAGTAGCTTTTTAATAGAAAAAATTACTGAAAATAATCATTACTCCAAGGCTTTTAATAATCTTTTAGAGGCATATAACTTACTTGCCAAGTCTATTGCGGATAAAATAAAATAATTTTTTATATAATTTGACCAAAATACCAAATTTGTGGCATACTTAAACTTAGTATGTCTGTTTTTAATTCTAGTGATTTTGTGGGTAATTCTAATAATTCTCTCAAGGCAAAGTTTGATATTGAGTTTCAAACCAACCTCCAAAATCTCAACCCAGAGCAACACTTGGCAGTACAAACCACAGAAGGAGCTGTGATGGTTATTGCTGGGCCTGGGTCGGGTAAAACTCAACTTTTGTCTATGCGGGTTGCCAATATTTTGCGAGAAACCGATGTGTCTCCTAGTAATATCTTGTGTCTTACTTTTACAAATACAGGAACCAAAAACATGCAAGAGCGACTAGCCAAAACCATTGGCACAGAAGCCTATAGCGTCAATATCCATACTTTTCACAGTTTTGGAAGCTCTATTATCAGTCAGTATCCTGTCAAGTTTTTTGATCGATTTGGAATAGACGCTGTAGCGGTGGACGAACTAAAGCAATTTCAGATTTTTGACAGTGTAATGAAAGGGCTAAGCCTAAGAGATCCTCTCAAACTTAATGTCAACGAGGAAGGTTGGGTTTATCTTAATTCTATCAAATTGTGTATACAAGAACTCAAAAAAGGAGGTTTGACACCCAGTGATTTTAGGTCTATTCTAATAACTAATAAAGAGATTTTGGAGCAATTTCAAGTCATAATCAACAACAACCAACTTGAGTTAAACCTACCTCAAACCTCCAATAGCAACAAAGCTATTTTTATAAACACAGTAGAAAATTTATTGGATGAATTAACCAATATTACAAACCAATATCCTGCTAAATTTGAAAATTATGCCTACAGTTTTTTTGGTATAAAGTTTGTGATAAATTGGCAATTGGCAATAGCTGAAGATAAAGATCAAACAACTGACATTACTAAGCCTAAAACCAAGGCTACCAAAGGATATTTGGAAAAACATTTTGACAAAACCGACCAAAACCACTACCACCTCAAAGATCTCAAAAATTGGCAAAAACATCTATCAGTCTGTGATATTTATGAGCAATATAATCTCCAAATGCTAGATAATGGTTTGTATGATTTTGATGATATGGTTTTGGAAGTGGTCAAAAAAATCAAAACCGATGATGAATTAAAATTTAATTTATTGGAAAAATATCAATACATTTTGGTGGACGAGTTTCAGGATACCAGCGGTGTGCAATTAGAATTAATCAGACAACTAGCTGACCCCAAATTTCACCCTGATGGCAACCCCAACATAATGGCTGTTGGCGACGACGATCAATCAGTTTACAAGTTTCAAGGAGCCAGTTCGTTTAATATCGTGGAATTTCAAAACTTTTATCCGCAATGTCAATTTATTACCCTCCAAAAAAACTACCGCTCCAGCCACAAAATTGTAGAAGTTGGCAAGTCTATAGCCAATCAAATCACTGACCGAATCACTCAGTTTATACCTGAAGTCAACAAAAATGTCTTGGCACATACTCCAAAATTAGACTCACAATTACACTATACTCAATTTGACTCTGCCTTGGAAGAAAGCTTGGGTGTACTTGAAAAAATTAGAGAATTAATCCAAAACGGTACTCAACCCAAAGATATTGCCATTATTACCCGTGGACACAAATATCTTGAAAACATAGTCAATTTAGCTCAAAAACTAGACATTCCAATCAATTACCAGCGAGGCAATAATATTTTCAATCAGCCTAAAATCCTTCAGTTAATCACGATGATGCGATATGTAGCCAGTCTCAATTGTGTGGAAACACCATCTTGGTATGAAAAAGAAGAGTTACTCTGTGAGATTTTGCAGTATGATTTTTTTGGGTTTGATCCGCTATATATCCGCAAGTTGGCATTTTTGAGCCGTCAAAATAAAAAAAGTTGGCTAGATACCATTTTGGATTATAAGAAAGAGTTGGAAACTAAGCTAAATTTAAATATTGACTTGAATATTGACTTGGATGTTAATTTAGACATTGATTTGGAGCAACAATTTTGGAATGAGGTTTATGATATAGCCCAATTTTTCCTTGATCTGAGCACTAGTGCCAAAAACGACTCGGGCGAAAAGATTATTGACAAACTAATTGGGGTAGATACACCAGATCAAAGCGATGACACCACGGCTGAAACTGAAGAGAATGAAGGTTTTGAAAAACTAGAAGAATTGAGTCTAAATGTTGAAAAATCTAACTATAAATCCCGCTACAAAAAAGTCTATTTTGACAAGTTTTTGGTGGATCTCACAGGTCAAGAAAATCTGCAATTACTGTCAGGATTAAGGTGTCTCATTACGGCTATTCGTGGCTTTGACAAGGGTAGGGTTTTGAAATTGAGTAAAATAGTGGAGATATTGGGTATGTATCAGACCGAGCAAAGCTTAAATTTGGTTGATAGTAGTACCTTTATGACCAGTGGCAATAGTGTCAGTTTGCTCACAGCCCACAGCTCCAAAGGGTTGGAATTCAAAAAAGTTTTTGTGATTGCTTGTAATCAAAAAGTGTGGTGCAACTCTGGTCGTCCTCGCAATCTTAGTCTACCCAGTAACTTACCTCTCAAAAGTGAGAGCGATAATCTGGATGATAAAATGCGACTGTTTTATGTGGCTATTACTAGGGCTGAAGAGGATTTGTACCTCAGCTCTTTTGGAGGCGACGATGACGGTCAAAAAAATAACGAATTGGTTTTCTTGCGAGATATTGACCAAAACCATTATAATCTAAATACAAAAATCCAAGATGAAAAACTGCAACACCGAGCTTTGAGTTATGATTTGCAGACCAAAATTCCTAATATTATCATCAACAAACCAGAACACAGAATTTTGGAGAGTCTGTTGATCAATTACAAAATGCCTGTAACCCATCTTAATAACTTTTTGGATCTGGAACCCAAGCCCAATTTGCCAGCAGTTGGCCCCAAACGATTTTTGGAATATAACTTATTACGATTTCCCCAAACTCCCAGCAACGAAGCAGGTTATGGAACAGCAATGCACGCTGCCCTAGAAAGTTTTTATGTGCAAAATCAACATATCAATCAACATATCAATCAACATATCAATCAGCACAGCAATGAGCACAGCAATGAGCACAGCAATGAGCATAATCAAAATGAAAATATTAATAGTAAAATTAACTTTGGTAAACCATCACTGGAGTTTCTGTTAGAAAAATTTGAGCAATCAATGGAAATGCAAAAAATGGACTACGGCAAAAAGCTAGAATTACTTGCCTCAGGACAAAAAAACCTTGCCACTTGGTACGACCTCAAAGGTAATTTGGAAGCCAATTATCAGGTAGAATACTCATTTCAAACAGGTGTAAAAATAGGTGAGGCGATGGTTGCTGGTAATCTTGACAAGATGATTTTGGATTATAATAAACGCGAAATCTTGGTGGTAGATTACAAAACAGGTAAGATATTTACGCAGTGGGACAGGCATATTAGACCCAAAGCAAATTCAGTTTTTGGAGTAGGTGATCTCAAAACTTCCAAAGAGCAAGGCTACCAAAATCAGTTAGTTTTTTACAAATTATTGGTGGAAAATAGCCCAGACTTCAAAAATAAATACAATGTCAAAACAGGGCGAATAGAGTTTTTAGACTACGATAAATACGAACAATCACACTCAAAAGCCACCCGATCTTTAGTGTTAGACCTAGAAATATCCCAATTGGAAGCTGACAAAATGCACAAGCTAATCCAAGCAGTCTGGAAACGAATTATGAATTTGGATTTTAACCTACCGCCCAATACCGATTTTGAACATAACTTGTCAGGTACCAAAAAATGGATGCAATGGCTCATTGATAACGGTTAAGTTTTGACAAAGATATTAAATATCCTTTTTGAAACACAGATCGTAGCGGAGAATTTACCCCTCCATAAAACACTAAAACCCACTAAAACTAAATTGGCAACTAAGTTAATGTAAATATAAAATTACCTCTGTGTTAAGGGGCTGTTACGGAGTAAAGAAGTTATTTGGAGTTTTTATCTACCATAACTAGTCTGAAAATTGGCATACGACCAACCTGTTGATTCGCTTTGATTGCAGTTATAGGTATAAG
>JAYWGE010000062.1:0-2591 GCA_043778455.1 bacterium | reverse complement strand
ACCAAAAGGGTGGATTCGGATAAATTTGTAGTGAAATACACTTGCCAAAATCAGCGAATTAGTCGTATCTCGGTTTTTATTGTACCAATCCAACAGATCCTGCATCATCTGACTCACTTGCCACGGTTCACAATACTCAAACTTGGCACCAGTGGATGTCATCACATGGTTTGGGTGTTTTTTGTAATCTCCAGCAGGAATTACGGTTACGCTTTGGACTCCATTTTCTTGAATATGAGTTATTTTGTCTTCTACAAAGATGATTTTGTGTAGGTTTTTGATAAAAGTCTGATCTAGCCTTAGCGGTAACCTATCGTCAGTGAGAACTCGGTCGGTCAAAAATCCAAGTGTATTATATGCATCAATATGCCCTTTCATCTCAACAATATCACGAAATTTTTTGGCAATACTAACTTCTAGCCCTCGTAAAATTAGGTTTTTGGTCTCGCCCAGTGTTAAGGTATTTCCTTCAATGTGGTTGGAGTGATAGTTAAATTCCAGTTGAAACTTTTGGCAAATAATCTTGTTATATTCAGCTTTAATCGGTCGCAAACTATCCAAAGTAGCTTTGAGTGAATCTAGTTGGTTAATTAAGTTTTGAATTTTTTGGGTCATAGTTTTTGTGTTTATGCTAATACCACTTTCAACTTACACTAATTGACTTTTCACTAAGTAGTAAATCCTTACTTTCAAAGCAATTCTGTGTGTAAGTTTGTGAAAGTTGATATAGGTTTTGTGTATATTTGTTTTTTAGGGGGATCTTTCACTTTGCTCAAGATGACGGTTAGAATACAGTTTTGTTCATTTTTTATTTTAAATCCCTCTCCCCTTCCTCCATCAACTCTGGAAATGGCGACCACCACTGCCAACCTGCTTTTCCTGTGGCTCGGTAGCGTTCTAGTCTTCGGATACAGATTTCGGCAAATATCGGGTCAAGATCCATCGTGTAGCATTTGCGACCTAGTTTTTCACAGGCAATGAGCGTGGAGCCAGAATGTCCAAAAAAATCTATGACAATATCACTGGGATCGGAACTGGCGTTGATTATTCGTTCTATGCATTTGAGGGGTTTTTGAGCATAACAACCTGCCACATTTTCTTCCATCCGATAAAACACTTGCTGAATATCTACCCACACATTACCTGCTCGGATAAACTCGGACTTGCTTCTTTCTTCGTTGCCAATACCATCTTTGTAATAGCCTGTCCTGAGAATCTTGGGAATGTCGGTATATTCAGCGTTGATGTTAAAAACAGGTTTGCCTTTGGTGTAATATAGCAGCTCTTGTCTGACCGCCATCCAATTGAGCTGGGTGCCATAACCTCGTTGGTTTCGCATCGTGATAAGGCTTCGGCTCTGATATTGCGGGAAATTTCGCATCATAATCATAAAATCAGGAAAGGGCTGGTAGTTGTCTCGTTGATCTGCTCCAAGCCAAATGTAAGAACTGGAATTATCCGTCATTATGTCGTCAATATTTTGTGTCCAAAGTTGGCACCAATCTATAAATTCTGTAAGGTTAATTTTGCCAAGGTTTTTGGTATTACTAGCTCCAACTATGACATTGTAGGGTGGATCTTGGATAGACAAACTAGCTTTATCTCCTTGCATTATCTTGGCTATGTCTGAGGGTTTGCCGATGTCCAAACAACCAATACGATGACCAGAAACAGGGTCTTGCCAGACTTGTCCATATTGGAGTCTACACAGTGGCAGGATTTGGGCTTGGAGATCAGGGTTGTTGTCAATACGGGGGATTTGTTCGGTCATTACCTAAAGTTTACTTTTTATGATATTTCTTGTCAAGGTAGGATATTTTTGTACAATAGTAGCATTAATTTTGCCCCTTAATAAACCCGAATAGTTAAACTTAAATATCCTATAAATTAACCAAAAATAACAGTTTAAAATATTTATGATGTACTCCAAATATGTCATTCTGAATTTATTTCAGAATCTAAGAGTTACTATTTCAGTTAATTTTATTTTATTTGTAAAACATTAAGTCTAACTAGCCTAACTTATATACCTAAACATTATCAACTTCCACAAACTAGCACACAGAATTGCTTTGAAAGTAAGGATTTACTGCTTAGTGAAAAGTAATTAGTGCAAGTTGGAAGTGGCATTGGTATATATCTATTTGGGTTTTAGATCTTGAAATAAATTCAGGATGACAGTGAGTTTTGAGACTACAGTAGCCCTCCCTCAACAAGTTGGGTACTCTCTTGGTAAAGGAGAATTACTTAATGTACTATTTGGTTTTTTAGATTGGAAGTTATTTTTATTTAGGGGAATATTTATTGACAAAAAACTAAGAATCAAGGATTATTAAAAGTATATGACCATAAAATATACCTACCAAAAATCTATAGGTTTTAACCTAAACGGGAAAATTAAAGATCAAGGCAAAGATCAAGGCATCTTAACTCAGCCCAATGCAAAAAACAATGACAACCCTCTGTACACTTTTTTAAATGACTTAATTTCCTTTAAGACAGATTTGTACAGTTTCTTATTTTACCAAAAAGATGGTAGAAACAAGTTACAAAAAGGGGTTACGGTGAGGCAAAAATGGGTCAAAGAATTT
>JAYWGE010000061.1:0-7488 GCA_043778455.1 bacterium | reverse complement strand
CCAAAGTTCCACCTGACATAATGATTTCACCAGATGCTGGTTTGAGCAAGTTTTTGGTTGCTAACATCAAAGTTCTGGCCTCTTCTTGTCCTCTGAGTGTAATTGGCAAGTGGACAGCCATTTGGTCGCCATCAAAATCGGCGTTAAAAGCGCGACATGTCAAAGGATGAAGCTGGATGGCTTTTCCTTCTACCAAAATTGGCTTAAAACTCAAAAATGATAGTCTGTGCAAAGTTGGGGCTCGGTTCAAAAGCACATATTTGTCTCGGATCACTTCTTCCAAAATATCGTAAACAATAGGTTTTTTACTTTCAATCAACCGTCTTGCAGAGTGGACATTAAAACACTGATCTTCCTCAGTAAGCTGACCTTTTTCGGATTTGGCAATGATTCTACCCATCAAAAATGGCTTTAATAACTCCATAGCAATTTGTTTTGGAATGCCACATTGATCTAATTTGAGAGAAGGTCCAACGATGATAACCGATCGTCCAGAATAATCTACCCGTTTACCCAAAAGATTTTGTCGGAATCGTCCGTTTTTACCTTTAAGAATGTCGGTTAAAGATTTGAGAGGTCGCTTGGCGCCTGTGCTTGCCATAACCTGTTTTCCACCACGGGCTGAGTTGTCAATAAGAGCTTCTACCGCCTCTTGGAGCATTCGTTTTTCGTTTCTTAGGATGACTTCGGGAGCACCAATTTGGATTAGTTTTCGTAATCTGTTGTTTCGGTTGATGAGTCTTCGGTACAATTCATTAAGATCAGAAGCCGCAAATCGTCCACCATCCAGTTGAAGCATAGGTCTGAGATCGGGTGGAAGTACCATAATCCTGTTCAAAATCATCCACTCTGGCTTGGTGCCGTTATTGAGGAAGTGTTTGATGAGGTTGAGTCGTCTTGCAATTTTCTTTTTGGTTTGACCTTTGGTTGCGTCTAGTTTTTCTTTGAGTTTGTCGTATTCTTTTTGCAAATCAAGGTTTTTGAGTAAAGATTCAATAGCTTCAGCACCAATTCCAGCCTTAAAGACAGGGCCGTATTTTTGGGCAAGTTCTTGGTGGATAGATTCAGAAATTACATCTTTGACCCGTAACTCGGTTAATTGAGCTTTGGCCATTTCTGCAATAGTTTGAATTTTGGCAATTTCTTGAACTAACTTGGCTTTCAAAATATCTTTTTGGGCGTCATAAGCCATTCGGAGCGTGTCTCTATTGGCTGCATCTTTATCCTTGGCTTTGTTATAATTTCGGGTTAAATCATCTACTTCTGTCTCAAAATCAGCTTTCATTTGCTTGATTCGAGCTTCACCTTCTTTGTCAATCCTGAGCATATAGTCTTCTTTGACTTCTTCACGGATTTCAGTAACTACATAGCTGGAAAAATAGGTAACCTTGGACAAATCTGTAGATTTCATATCCAAAAGTAAAGCTACCCGAGATGGGATAACTCTTAAAAACCAAGGGTGAACACAAGGACTGGCAAGGCTAATATGACCCATTCTTTCACGGCGAACCGAAGAGCTGGTAACTTCCACTCCACATTTGTCGCAAACTACTCCTGCATATCGGTACCTTTTGTACTTTCCACAAGCACATTCCCAGTCCTTGGTAGGACCAAAAATAGCTTGGCAAAACAGACCGTTCATTTGAGGTAGACCTGTTCTATAATTAATTGTTTCGGCGGTTAAAACTTCTCCATAACTCATCTCCATCATATCCTCTGGGGACATTAGGTTGAGGTTAATGGAATTAACATTTTTGAGGTTGGTGGGAATAGCTACATATGGCATAACTACAAAATTATATTATATTTTTTCTATGTTGTCAAGTTTAGTTATTTTAGTATATTAAAATTATTAGATTTCTTTTCAAATAAAAACACCTATGAGTGAATATTATATCAATGCTACTTCCAACTTGCGCTAATTACTTTTCATTAAGTAGTAAATCCTTACTTTCAAAGTAATTTTGTGTGCCAGTTTGTGAAAGTTGATATGGGTTTGGGTATACCACTAATTTTTCCCCTGAATAACCAAGCTCAATTTGTTCGTCACACCTCTTCTCTCTTTGGAGGGTTCGATATATATCATATCATATTTTTTGGATATTGCCTAGGATGGGCAAGGGAGTAGGTGTTAGTTTTTTGCGAATGGTGGTTTAATAATTTAGCAAAGTATTTGACAAAACATAGAATAAGTCTCATTATTACTAATATAGCAGTATCGTTTTAATATTCCAATAATTGCACTTGCCAAGTGAATGATAATATTTGCTGTAAAGTTCATAAAATTACACTAAAACTAGATATAAATTCCCTCTAAATTTTACCTTATAATGCCAAAAGATCCCTACCAAGTAGCCATAGATGTAGGTTCCAACTCCATCAAACTATGTGTCATTAAAGAGGCTTCGGATGGCAGTGGTAAATTGCAAGTTTTGACATTAATAGAACGAGAATCTACAGGTATTCGCAAGGGAGTGATCACCAATATGAGTGAAGCCACTGAATCTTTGGTGGAAATTGTCAATCAAGCTGAGGGTGTTATTGGTCTGCCAATCAAATCTGCGGTAGTGGGTATCAATAGTCCAAGTATTACTTTTACCAATTCGGAAGGTTTGGCTATTATTTCTAATCCAGACAGTGAAGTTACAGATGCAGATGTAGACAGGGTGGTTACTGATAGTCTTACCAAGGCTTTTGGGATGCAAAATAGCGAAATAATCCATTTAATTACCAAGAGTTTTTGCGTTGATAATCAAGGAGGAATCAAATATCCAACGGGTATGATCGGTGGAAAATTAGAAGCCAAAACTTTGATTATATCTTGTGATACCAGTTATTTGAGGAATTTTAACAAGGTTTTTAACCAATCTGACATTGACATCAACGATACTATTTTTACGCCACTGGCTAGTAGTGATTATATTTTGTCCAACCGTCAAAAAAAAGCAGGAACTGTAATGATAGATTTGGGCTATGCTAGTACTTCGTACATCGTGTGGGAAAATGAAGAAATTGTTCATAGTGGCATTATTCCTGTTGGCTCAGACCATATTACTTCTGATCTTGCGGTGGGACTGCAAACAAATATTGAAATGGCAGAAGAAATCAAAAAACAATATTTAGACCTCAACACTTTTAGCGATAGTTATGGCGATAATGGATCAGACGAAATTGAGATTTTTAATCCTGATTTGCAAGTCAATGAAAAGTTTAATATGACCGAGATCAAGCAGTTTGCCAAGCCTCGTGTAGAAGAAATTTTTATAATGATACTGAGAGAACTCAAAAAAATAGGTAAAACAAGTCTTCCTGGGGGAGCGGTGATCATTGGTGGTGGAAGCAACCTTAAGGGTGTAGATGAAATTGCCAAATCTATCTTGAGACTACCCACTTTCCATTACATTTTTGACAAAAACCAAATTGAATTTGTTCCCGATTACAACAACGATCCAAGTTTTATCAACTGTATTGCTTTGGCTAGTTATTCTTATCACCACCAAGAAGAATCTAACAATAAAAAATCTAACCGTAAAACTCCAAATAATTCTAATAACAGTGGTGGAAACAACAATATTGGTGAAGGTATTGCAGGTCTTTGGGACAAAATTAAGAAGTTTCTACCTTTTTAGAATGGATATTTTCTAATTAAAATATAGTCATAGCGGAGGGTTTATCCCTCCATAAAAACCCACTGTCATCCTGAACTTGTTTCAGGATCTAACAGCTCAAATAGAAACATAAGTTAGATTTAATACTCTATAAATAAAAATTAACTGAAATAATACCATTTAGATTCTGAAATAAATTCAGAATGACATGTTTGGAGTTTTCAATGACAGTGAGTTTCCAATTTTAGTTATTTAAATTCTAGATACTATTTGCACTTATTGAGCTTGTGTATAAACACCCATATTCCGAAAATTAATTACTAATTGTTCAAACTCTATCAAGGATTGTTTAAATTTAGTTAAATCGTCAAAGTAAACATCAATATAAAACACATATTCAAAGGGTTTTTGGGGGATTGGTCGGCTTTCAATTTTGAGAATTTGATTGTTGTATTTTGCCAAAATAGTAAGAGCAGAAGCCAAGCTACCCGAAATATGTGGTAGACCAAAAATTAGAGTTGCTTTGTTTATTTTTTTGCCTTGTTTGTCTTCGGTGTTTATCTCCAAATAATTGCTCATGTTATCCTTAGATTTTATAACCAAAAATCGCGTCCAATTATCGGCTATATCTTGAACATTTTGAGCTAATAACTTAAGACTGTAATATTCCCCTGCCTCTGCACTACCAATAGCTCCAACGCAACTTATTTCTCCATTTTTAGTAAGGTTTTTGTTTTGGGAAACATCTTTAATTGCTTGGGCTGTACTGTTAGTTTCAAAGCTTAAAAACATATGTTTTTGAATAAAATTTTGACACTGTTCTAGAGCCTTTGGGTGAGAATATACGGTTCTGATATCTGTGATTTTGGTTCCTTTTTGGGCGTATAGATTATGCTGGATAGGTAAGCAAACTTCCCCAATAATTTTGACATCATATTTGCACAAAAAATCAAAATTGGGAATAACCGATCCCGCCAAGCTATTTTCAATTGGAACTACAGCCAAAACCTGCTCTTGGAAATTTTCTGTATTCTCTCCTTCATTGTCTTTTGCTTTACTTACCCCTTCAAATAAATCTTTAAAAGTAGTAACAGGTATAAATTCTACATCCTTTTCAAACTGTTTACCAAAATATTTTAGGGCTGATAGGTTGGCAAATGAGAATTTTGGCCCAAGGTAAAGTACTTTTGTAAGAGAGTTTTTTTTTATATTGGTGTCTATGTTTATTTTTGTTGAAGTTGTTTTATCACTCATAACTATAGTTTACTTTGTATTTATAAAAATGTCAAAATAAATGACTTCAATTCAAATCTAAAAATAGTAAATTCTTGACAAAAATTATTGTATAAGTCATAGTTATAATAAAGACTATAACTACTTAATTTACCTTTTTCAGAAAACTAAAACCTATTCCAAATCTTTTGCTAAAAGCTACATTATACTTGTTCCCCACCTAAGCTTACACTAATTACTTTTCACTAAGTGGTAAATCCTTACTTTCAAAGCAATTCTGTGTGTAAGTTTGTGAATGTTGATAAAGGTTTGGGTATACAATAGTAGCTGAGAGTTTATCCCTCCATAAAACACCTCAACCTATTCTAATGCCTCATCTATTTTCCAATAAACCACTCAAAACTAGTTTCAAAAACTTCTTGGCTTCTCAATTTGCTTCATTTCCAACTCCTCCTACGCTACACATTGTCCAAATTGGTGAAAACTTAGCATCCAGTAAATATGTTGGTATCAAAAAGAAAATTGGCTCCGAAATAGGTGTAATAGTGTGTCATCATCATTTTGAAAACGGTGTAGATGAACAAGTTTTGGTTGATCTATACACTTCAGCTAAAACAAGCGACGAAGGTTTTATTTTTCAATTACCACTACCACCCAAATACAATCATCTCATTCCTCAAACTCCACTAAATACCGATGTTGACTTGCTGTCCAATGAAGCTTTTTTACTTTGGGATAAAGGTTTTTTACCTCCAACTATTGGCTCTATTGATTTAATTTACAAAGAGATGGAATACCGCAAAACCAATAACATACTGGATATTGATAATATTTTTGAGCACTATTCTTTTGAGCAAATACTAACCACCAAAGCCGATTATACAGGCAAAACTGTAGCGGTAATAGGGCAGGGGGTACTGGTTGGTTCACCGCTGGTCAAGTATCTTTTGGATAGAAATGCCACCATTATTTCGGTTAATAAAGACACCAAAAATGCACCGCAGTTGGTCAAAAATGCTGACATTGTATTGTCAGGGGCTGGGGTTGCTAGTCTAGTCAACAAAAACTGGATTAATGACAACGCATTAGTCATAGATGCAGCTACTAGTGGTACCAATGGTCAAATTTTTGGTGATGTAGACAAAACAGATGTTCAGGACAGTGTTTATTTGTGTCCTAGCCCAGCAGGGGTTGGTCCAATTACGGTTATGTATATTTTTTGGAACTTACTAAATATACTCAAAAAATAGATTAAAAATCAAAACTTTATCAACTTTCACAAACTAGCACACAAAATTGCTTTGAACAAAAAAATTTACTAATTATTAAAAAGTGATTAGTGTAAGTTCAAATTGGTATTAGCATAAAGATTAACACCTTATCAAATATGACCGTTTCAGATCTACTCACCAAAGCTAAAATTTATTGGTATATTCTACTCATTTTACCACTGGTAATGGCCTATTTTGGATTTTCCAGTTTTATTAATAAAACTAGTTACACAGCATCTATTTCTTTAGGGATTAGTTATAATAATATTGAATATACCAAAGTCAACACCGAAAACTGGGACAGACAAATCAATGTAGCTTCAGAATATCTTGCCAATCGTTTCAAATCAATTGAGGTTCAAAAAAACCTATCAGAGCAAATGGGCTATGGCGACAATATGGTCAATGCCAAAAAACCATTTTACGAAATAAGTAATCAAACTGCAGGATTTGTGTCAGTTTCGGGTAATTTTGAAACTAAAACAGATGCTACACAATTTCTTGAAGCTACCAAAAAAACCTATCAAAATATCTTAGAAACTGAAAAAGGTAATAATGAACTTATCAATTACAAAATTCAGCCAATGAACAGGTTTTTGGAAGCAATCGTGGAAGTCAAAACCCCTGTGCAGTTTAGGATTTTACCTACAGTTTTTGGTTTACTTTTGGCTGTATTGATAGTCTGTATTTTGCCATTAAAGAAATAAAAAACTCTCCTTTTTTAAGTGCATATAGCGTTGACATATAAATCATATTTGTATTTTTAACTACCAAAAGATTCCCAGCCCCGTTGGGACAGCACCTTTGTCAATGGGCAACTACCTCTTAACTCATCGGTGTTAATTTTACCACTAGTCAAAAAGCTAATGCGGTGATAACTGATAATTTTGAGTGCTAGATAAGCTTTAGAAAGCTTTGGATTTATTTTTTAGTCTAACCAAATAATGTTTGAGACTGACCAACAAAACTGTCAAAGCCAACCAGTACAGACATAGTTGCCAAAGGGCAAAAGGTTGCACTCTAACCATCGTGGTAAGGTTACTCAAATCTGGAATAGTAACTATGATTAAATTTTGGGAAACTGTCGCCAAAAACAAAAAAACCTCACCAATAATTGGTATAAAGCCAAGGATGTTGAGCATTGTTATCACTTCAATAATTGGTAAAAAAATTAAATTACTCAAAATAGCTACAGGCGAAATAAACCCTGACAGATTGACAGCTATTGGTAAAGTATACAAAAATGTCCCAACGCAAGACAACGCCAATTGCTTAAAATCCCTAAAAATCTCTACTTCTGCCACCTTGGAGACCTTGGTGATGATTATTAGCCCAAACGATGCCACAAAAGACAGCCAAAAAGAATAGGAAATAAT